>CAZCWA010000194.1:6567-9148 GCA_964502265.1 uncultured Myxococcaceae bacterium
GAGACGGTGACCTCGCTGGAGAACCTGCTCATGCGGCGCGGGTACCTCGGCGCGCTCACCGACACCGAGCGGCCCGCCTCGCTCAGCGTCAACCTGGCCCTGGTGGGCGGATACCTGCTCCTGCCGCCGGTGGGCGCGGCGCTGCTGATCAAGCGTGCCTACGAGGTGAACGTCCGCATGGCCCAGGGCTGGCTGACGTTGCCGGCCGAGATCCAGATCGCCCGGGTGAGGGCGCCGGCAGGAACCCGCGAGGTGAGGGTGATGCTGGGGAAGGTCGAGCGCATGGTGCCGGTGGAGGTGAGGGCAGGGCAGGCCACGCCGGTGGTGGTGCGGATCGAGTAGTCCCTCTCAGGGCGCCCGTGCGCGCCGCGCGGCCCGGAGCGAGCCGTTCTCGATGCGCCGCGCGTCGTCGGGCTCGAGGGCCTCGAGCACCCGCAGCTCCAGGTCCCACAGCCGCCCGTCGAGATCCCGAGGACCGAGCTGCCGCCCCTCCGGCCCGTCCGGCGCCGCACGCAGGATGGCCACCCGCGTGCGCCGCTCGCCCAGCACCTCGGCCACGACGCGCACCCGCGTGCCGGTCGTCGATTGGGGGTGAAGGAGGATCGTGCCCTCCCACTCGCGGCCCGCCGCATGGTGGGGGCCCGCGACCATCTCCAGCCCCGAGGACGGCGCACGGCCCACCGCCGCCATCGCCTCCCGCCACACCTCGTCGATGGGCCGCTCGTAGACGTAGTCGTAGAGCATCTGCCCGACGTACCGGTCGCGGGCGGCATGCTCCCGGAGGGCCGTGCAGCCGGTGAGCGCGAGGAGGACGAGGAGGACGGGCGCGGTGCGGATCACGGGGCGCAATCTACGCCCACGAAGTCGAAGGATGTGCCCGAACAACGGCGCGACCCGGGTTGGGGCGGGGCCTTTGCCGCTCGCCGGCCGGCAGATGTCGCGCCGCGGCGACACGGGCGCGTGTCAAATGCCCTCTGGTTCAGGTCCGCGCGGGCGCGGCAGAAAAACATGCCTGCCTGGGACAGCACTTCGTGGTGTCACAACAACCCGCACCGATGGACCTCGTGGATTTTCTCGCTTCCCCTTGCAGTAGGCCTTGCGCCAGGCTTGATCCGCGACGCGGCAGATAGACCGCGTCCTCCCACCGTTTTGTGAGGCTTCGACTTGCAAGCCGACCTCGGCGCAGACGTGGTCCCTGCCGGGTGCAGCGGCTCGAAGTTCAGGCTGTCGTGGGAGAAGTCGATGGGGGCGGCTGGCGAGCCGTTAGACAGACAGGACGGGCTTCTCCTCTGCGCCCGCTGTGGCCAGCAGCAAGGCATAGCGGAGCAACTCCGTCGCACGTGCCCAGGAGATCGGCCGGCCGTCCTTCCGCGGGGCTTTCGCGCGCCAGACCGCGAGCAGGTTGTAGCCGAGCACCCGAAGCCAGGCGACGACCTCGATCGCCTCGCGAGTCACCTGGACCGGCTGGCGGTCGTCTTCCTGCAGCGCGACATCCAGCGTCCAGTGGTGCCCGTTCTCGATGCCCCAGTGCAGCCGGACCAGCGCGAGCTTCTCGGGCGCGGTGAGCGTGTCCGGCGGCATCGAGGAGATGAAGAACCGGACCTCGTGCGTGCTGCGTCGGTCCTCGTGGCTCCACCACTGGGTGATGCGCCACACCTCGGCGGCACCGGGGAAGTCGGACGCCGCAAGGCCGCTCACGTCCACCGCGTGCAGCTCGCGGTGCATCACGCCGCCGTGCTCGCGCTTTTGCGTCCGATGCAGGCAAGGCCAGGTGCGGGCGGCGAAGCACAACTGGGCCAGCTCGAAGAGCTTCGGCTGGTTCCCCTTGAGCGCGAAGACGAAGTGCTTTCCGGCGCCGCGGACGACCAATCCGTTCTCACGACCCGCCATGCCGGAGTCGGCGGTCACCACCTCGAAGTGGCTGCCGAAGTGCTCCGCCACGCGACGGAAGACCTCGCGGAACGCAGGGGACTCGCCGCTCTTCGCGGCGATGAGCTCGAGGTCGAGCGCCGGTTGTCCCATCGCCGAGGTGAGCACCGCGCGCAAGGTGCTCAGGCTGGAGGTCACGACGCCCGTCCTCGGATCGGCCGACTCCTTCGCCCCTTCGACGGTGCGCGAGGTGCTCGACCACACCGTCTTCCCGTCGAAGCTCACCACTCCGAGTCGGAACAGCTCGCGCCGGATGAGCTTTGCGTCGATCAGCCTGCGCACCTGCTTGCGGACGGTCTCCCGAAGCCCTGCTGCCCCCTGCTTCGAGAGCAGCCGGTAGAGGGTGGAGTCGGAGACCTGGCGGGGAGCTCCCAGCCGCCTACGCGCGTGGACTCCCAGGTCGCAGCAGAAGTCCTCCACCCGCCGCAGAACGACGCGCCCGCAGGCGAAGGCCGCAACCATCAGCGAGAGCATTCCGTGGTGGTCGTGCCGCTGGTTCCACCCAGCACGCGGGTCCTCCACCGTGTCGTCCCAATCCACTTCCGCCCGGCGAACCGCCCGCCGAGCTTGTGCCGCAGTGACGCTCATGATCTTTTCGCTCTTGGCCCAACCGTGCCGTCCAAGCTTGGCGGGCCTTTTGTGTTCGGGGTGG
>CAZCWA010000195.1:0-9133 GCA_964502265.1 uncultured Myxococcaceae bacterium
CGCGGCGGCGGTGACGGCGGGGACCTCGGAGACGCAGCGGACCTTGACCACGCCCAAGGGACAGGGCGGATCGCCTGCCGCCGTGTGGGCGTACGACGTGGACGACCCGCAGAACGAGGTGCTCTTGCCCTCGGCCTTCACCTTCGAGGAGCCCTTGACGGTGGGCGGCCTGCAGCCGAACCGCGGCGCGGTGGCGGGCGGGACGCTGGTGTCGGTGCTCGGAAGCGGCTTCGGCGAAGGGACCATCGTCCGCATCGGCGGGCAGGTGGCGAAGGACATCAAGGTGGTGGACGCGCACACGCTCTCCTGCCGCACGCCGAGGGGCCAGGTGGGCTCGGTGGACGTGCGCGTGGAGCGGGCGGGGCAGGGCGACGATTTGCCCGGCGGCTTCAGCTACTTCGATCCGCGCAGCATCTCCGGCGGGCTCTCCGGCGGACCGCTGACCGGGACCCTGAACGTGACCGTGCTCGACCAGTCGCCCGGCTTCCAGGGCGCGCCGGTGCCGCTGGCCACGGTGATGCTGGGCGTGGATCCGCACACCCCCTTCCAGGGCGTGACCGATGCGCGCGGGCAGCTCACCTTCAGCGACCCGTCTTTGGTGAAGGCGCAGACCGTGACCGCGTTCAAGGACGGGTACTCGTCGGTGACGGTGACCTCGGTGAACGCGGAGAACCTCACCGTGTACATCTCGCGGGTGGGCGGTGACGGGTCCCCGGGGATGCCGCCGCCGGGCCCGCCGCCGTCGGTGATCAGCGGACGGGTGACCGGCTTCAAGGCGCCGCGGGTGCTCAACGCCAACGAGTCGCTGGAGGCGCGCGTGTTCGTCTCGCAGAGCTCGCTCAGCGGCTCGGCGCCGTTCCGGGCGGCGCCCAACCGGCAGGGACAGAAGTGGCAGGTGACGAAGGAGGGCGGCGAGTACCTCGTGCTCACCTCGGCCGGCCTGCGCGCGGTGTACGCGGTGCTCGGCGTCTTCAACCAGCAGACCCAGGCCTTCGAGCCCTTCCTGATGGGCATCCGCCGCGGCGTCACCGTGACCAGCGACCGGCCGGCGACGAACATGGACATCATCCTCGACATGCACCTCGACATGACGGTGCCGGTGACGGTGGACGGGCCGCTGACCTGGCCGGTGACCGATCCGGAGACCGGGGAGGAGACGGTGGTGCCGTCGAACAACGACCTCTACGGGTTCCTCGACCTGGGCGCGGAGGGCTTCATCCCCAACCCGAACAACTGGGGCGCGGGGACGACCGGCGCCACCTCCGTCTCCTCGTCCGAGAGCACGCTGCTCTTCCCGAGCTTCCCCCGGCTGGACGGCGCCAACTTCATCTTCATGAACCTGTCGATGGCGCCGCTGGGGACGCCGTACTCCATCTACTACCGCCGCCAGCCGGGAGACCTGACGCAGGGGCTCACCATCGGTCCGATGCTGCCCGCGCCCCGGGTGACGCACCCGAACCCCACCGCTGCGTGGAACGGGACCATCACCTGGGCGCGCGATCCGGGACCCCTGCCGGACATCCACCAGGTGCTGGTGCTCAAGCCCACGCTGGCCGGCGCGGTGACGTTGTGGTCGATGGTGGTGCCCGGCAGCGACACAGGGGTGACCCTGCCGCCGGCGGCGGTCCAGAAGCTGCGCACGGAGGAGGCGGGTGGGGTGCTCTTCGTGCAGGTCCTCTCCAGCCGGTCGCCGAAGTTCAGCTACAACCAGTGGACGTACGACACGCTGAGCGGCGTGACCTGGTCCAGCTACACGGTCGCCCTCTCCGACGGGTTCCAGCCTTGAGACCAACGATGGACGCGAACGTGGGCATGCGAAGGACGACGGCGGCGCTGGCGCTGGGCGTGATGGCGCTGCTCTTCGCCGGGTGCGAGGACCGGACCCAGACCGAGGGCCTCGGGTGCGCGCAGGACAGCGACTGCGGGAGCCCCGCCTCGGCCTACCGCTGCGAGACCCAGACCGGCGTTTGCTACTGCCGCACCAACGAGGCGTGTCCGGCGCGGCAGTTCTGCAACACCGCGGGCTTCTGCCAGGACAAGTCGGGCTGCGAGAAGAACTCGGACTGCCTTGGGGCGGACCTCTTCTGCGACACCTCCACCGGGACGTGCCTGTCGTACGGGCGCTGCTCGAACGACCTTCACTGCCCGCTCGGCCAGGTGTGCGACACCGCGCGCGCGTCCTGCATCGAAGGGTGCCGCACCAACGGCGACTGCCCGGGCATCTCCTGTCGCTGCGAGGACGGGCCGTGCGCGTGCACCGGCGGGACGGACGCCGAGCGCGCCGCGTGTGAGGTCGGTGTGTGCGATCAGTTCTTCTGCTCGGACGAGAGCTACTGCGCCTACGGGGAGCTGTGCGGCATCCCGGAGGATGGCGGGGTGACCGGGCGCAACGAGTGCTACAGCGACTACGACCCGCAGCGGCGGCCCTACTGCGACGGCTGCAACATCGGCGCGGAGAAGCCGTGCGGGACCGGGCCGAACTACTGCCTCGTGGACAACGCGAACCCGGGCAACAGCTACTGCGGGGCGGACTGCTCGCAGGGCCAGAGCTGCCCGCGCGGGTTCAACTGCTCGGACGTGATCGTGGTGATGCGGCAGTGGCAGTGCGGCCCGTCGATCGGCGGCTGCCCCACGAACCCGAACATCCCCTGCACCGAGGACGTGGACTGCCCGCGCGGCGGCACCTGCCACAAAGCGCAGGGCGCGACCACCGGCTCGTGCGCGCCAGCGTGCGCGGTGGCGGAGGGCAACAACCAGGGCTTCTGCGCGTGCCTCGTGGACTCGGACTGCGCCCAGGAGACCTGCAGCCAGGGCGAGTGCACCATCTCGCGGCTGCCGTGCACCAACGACACGCACTGCCGGCCCATCCGCTGCGTGGACTTCAACGGCCGGGGCGGGTGCCTCATCGGCCAGAACTGCGCGCCGGGGGACGGGCTGAACTGCCTCGACTTCCAGTGAGTGGTTCGGCGCCCTTGCGCGGCCCTCGCCCGCTGGGGTCTTGTGCGGCCTCGTCCGGTGACCCCAGTCACCGGCTTTGCTCCAGGGGGCCCGCATGTTCGTGGATACAGCCAGAGGAATCGTCGTCGCATTCACCGTGATGGGAGTGGGCGCCGGCACCGCCGCCCGCGCGGAGGCGCCGTCGGGGGGGACGCAGCCTTCGGACGCGCCCATCTACGTTCATCTCGATCCGGGCGAGGGCAAGGACGTGGAGCTGGTGCGGGTGCTCGGCACGAGCGTCTCCACCGCGCGCACCACCTCCGGACAGGCCGCGGTCATCTCCACCGTCCACGTGGAGCGCATGTGCAAGGCGCCCTGCAACCGGCTCGTCCCGGGCGGGCTGAACAACCAGTACTTCGTGGTCGGCAAGGGCATGCCTGCGTCCGACGCCTTCGACTTCGGCGCCCACCAGCAGGCGGTGAAGCTGAACGTCGTGCCGGGCAGCAGCGCGAAGCGGACCGGCGGCTACCTCCTCGGCGTGGGCGGACTCACCGGCGTCATCGGCGGCGGCGCGCTGCTCGCGACCGGCTTGCTCACCGGCTCCCTGGATGGGGCGAGCGGTCCGCGGCATCCGGCGGCTCCGGACCGCGGCTCGACCTCGATCGGCGGCGGGATGACCACCCTGGGCGCGGTGGGGCTCGCGGCCGGCGTGGCGCTGCTCGTTCCGGCGATCTGGATGGCGGCGACCAGCGGGACGAAGACCTCGACCGAGGCAGCCCCCAACCTCGCGCCGAAGCAGGAGGCGCCCGCGCCCGCCACGAGCGGCTTCGAGGTCCGCTACTTCGATGCGTCCGCCGGGTCGGAGGTGGAGGGATGAGCGCGAACGTCCGGAGGTTTGCGCTGCGTGCGGCGGCGGCGTCGCTCGCGTTGATGCTGGTGGCGTGTGGCGGCGAAGAGGACGACGGCTTCGCGTGGAAGCGCGTGGAGAGCGGAACGACGTCTTCGCTGAAGGCCGTGGCGATGGACGGTACCAACGCGTGGGCGGTGGGCGCGGGCGGCACGGTGTTGCGTTGGGACGGCTCGGAATGGTCTCAGACGCCGGTCCCCACCACGAAGGAGCTGAAGCGGGTCCGCGTGGCGCCGGACGGCCACGTGTGGGCCTTCGGTGACGGCATCGCGCTCCACTTCGATCGCACGACGTGGAAGGCGCTGGAGCCGGTGGGCACGAACAAGCACCTCAAGGACGTGCTGCCGTTGAGCGGGACCCTCGCGTTCGGCGTGAGCGCGGACGCGGACGGCACCAGCATCTGGAAGTGGGAGGGCGCCGAGTGGAAGGCGTACGCGGGCAACGCGTCCAAGCCGCTCTCGCTCGGTCACATCTGGGGCACCGCGAACGAGATGTGGATGGTCGAGGACAGCGACCGCGGCTACGAGGACCCGCCGGAGGGCGCGCGCGTCGTCCGGCACGTCGATCAGGCGAGCTTCCCCGGCGCCTCGGTGGCGGACCTCACCAGCAGCGATGGCTGGCTCGGCATCACCGGCGGCTCGGACGGGGTGCCGTGGCTGCTCGGGAAGGGCTTCATCTCCTCGGGGATCTCGAAGATCTACCGGCGCGACGGCGACGGCTGGAAGAAGCTCGAGGAGCTGCCGCCGGGCACGCTGCAGGACGTGTTCGTGCTCGACGGCGGGAAGGCGTTCGGCGTCACCGACCAGGGCGGCGTCTACGAGTTCGACGGGGCCATCTGGCGCGAGCACCTGCCGCGAGACTTCTCCGCCGCGACCCTCCGCGCCATCGCCGGATCGAGCGCCGCCGACGTGTGGGCGGTCGGCGACGACGGCGTCATCCTGAAGCTGAAGTAGCTACAGCTCCACGCCCGAGTAGACCTCGTCCACGGAGAGCCCGGCGTCCACCGACACGAGCGCGATGGAGCCCGCGCGGGCCTCCACGCGAACCCACTCGTCGCCGGTCGAAGGGGGCCTGAACACCTCGATCAACCGCTCCAGCGCCTTGACCACGGGGCGCGGTTCATGGCGGCTCCTGGTCCGGTTCAACCTCCTGAGGGCGAACGCGCATCCGGCTAGGAGACACGGTGACGAGAGCCCCCGAACGAAGTGCTTCGTGATGACGTTCAATGCACTGCAGCAAGCAGCGCACCTGCTGATGCAGACGAACGTCCGCGATGCGAATGATGCCCACGTGCGGGAGGCCCCTCGCAACGGCCAGTTCGCCGAAATCCTTGTCCAGCGTTACGAGCACCCGTCGTTCCTCGCGGGCGATGTTCAGGACCTCGAGATCTCCGGGGTCAGGAGGCGACTCCGAAATGCAGCGGACGTCGTGACCTGCATCTCGAAGCGGACCCACGTGGTTCGACGAAACCGACGAGTCGAGCAAGAGCCTCACTCTTGCGGCCCCCGCGATGAAACGCGATCGAGGTCCGAAAGAAAGCCTGAGGCTTTCGCAGCAAGGCTCTCAATCAATTGCGGCAAGTGTGCTACCGCGGCCAGGCGGATGCTCCGTGGCGCATCGAGCAGCGGAGTAGGGTCGCCCTTCGTTTCCTCGACGTAGGGCATGGATTCGTCGCCCTCGAAGAACTTGTTCCGTGCGATGACGCTGCGGACGGCCAATTGCCAGGTCCCGTTGACCTTGGCGTACCCGAGTTGGCTCCCGGTCTCATGCGATGAGTCGCCGTCAGGATCGAGGAGCACCGGCCCGTGGGGACGGCCGCCTACCAGCCAGATGCTCACCCCGATCTTCATCGCAGCCAGACGGGCATTGACTGCCGCAATCTGTGCGTTCAAATCATCGGTGCGTCTATTCAACTCAGACGCGAGTTGTTCAAGACGCAGAAGCGCCGAATCCAGTTCGGTGGACATTGCAACCTCCGAGCGCACGCTAGATGCGCATGAGTGTCCGGAGACTTCCGCCTCCAGTGCGCTCCCCTTCCGAGGAGCGGGCGCATTATACTGCTCTGGAGAAACGAACGCTATGGGTGACCTCGAACTGCTTCAGCGAATCACGTCCGATCCTAGCGTCCTGGGAGGGAAGCCTACGATTCGGGGACGCCGACTTGCCGTGGAGCACGTTCTCGGGTTGCTGGCATCAGGCGACTCGTTCGACGAGATTCTCGCAGCGTACTCGTGGCTTGAAGAGCAGGATCTTCGGGCCTGCCTACACTACGCGCGCCGAGTCGTGGGGCAACAGAGCGGCCCTCTAGCTCCTGCTGCCCAGTCGTAGTCGAGGGCAGATCACCCTCTCGTGGCTCTCGGCGTGAACTACGGCCACCGCCCCAGCATCCGCGTCAGGTGCCGCGAGATCCGCCGCCACGGGGTGGGCCGCTCGAGGTCCTCGAGGGTGATCTCCTTCGAGTGCTCGAGGTCCTCCACGAAGGTCTGCGCCAGCGCCTTCGCCAGCGCGCGGTCGTCGACGATGATCGAGCCCTCCTCCAGCCGGTTGAGCGAGAGCGGGTCGAGGTTGGTGGAGCCGATGACCGAGAGCCGGTCGTCCACCAGCACGGTCTTCGCGTGCATCATCGACGGCTGGTACTCCCACACGCGGATGCCGGCCTCGAGCAGTCGCGGGTAGGCGGCGCGCTGGGCCTCGAGGATCACCTTCCAGTCGTGGACCGGGCCTGCCGCGAGCACGCGCACGTCCACGCCCTCCTCGCGCTTCTGCTCCAGCAACCGGAGGATGGCCTCGCTGGGGACGAAGTACGCGTTGGAGATCCACAGCCGCTCCTTCGCCGAGGCGATGAGGAGCTGGGTGAGCTTGTCCGCCGCGGTGCTCCCCGGCCCGGGGCTGGAGCGGGAGAAGGCCGCCTTCGCCTTGCCGCTCGAACTGCGCGCCAGCGCCTCGGGATCTTTCAGCGTCTCTTCCGGCAGCAGCCCCCCGCCCACCTCCTGCCAGTCGTCGGCGAAGGCGAGCTGCATCTCGCGCACCGCCGGTCCACGGATGAGCGCGTTGGTCTCCCGCCACTGGTTCTCCCCGCTCACCCCGTCCCCCAGCCAGGACTCGTGGATGCCGAAGCCGCCGGTGAGCCCCCACTCGCCGTCGACGATCACCAGCTTGCGGTGGTTGCGCGCCAGCCGCTCGCGGTGCTCGACCTTCGTCACCGGCCGGAAGAGCCGCGCGTCACAGCCCATCTGCGCGAGCCTCGGCTGGACCTCGTCTTCGAAGGACCCGGTGGCGCCGACGGGATCCACGATCACCCGGCAGGCCACGCCCTCCCCCCGCTTCGCCAGCGCCTCCAGGATGCGGTCCGAGGGCTGACCCGGCCGCCAGATGAAGACCACCACGTGCACGCTCTCCCGAGCCTCCTCGATCAGCGCCACCATCCGGTCGAAGAGCGCGCCGTTGTTCACCAGGGCGACCTCGTGCCCCGCCTCCAGCTCCACGCCCGTCGCCTGCAGCAGCGCGGCGCCGAAGCCCTCCACGTCCTCCGGCGGCGGGACATCGTCGGGGTGGGTGAAGGGGACCTCGTTCTGCGCCGTGCTGCACCCCGCCCCGCCGGCGCCAACGGCACCGAACGCCAGGGCGAGCACCAGCGGCAGTGCGCGGAGGGTGAGGAGGAATCCCGGCAGTCGCATGGCCGCAAGCTGCGCACGCGACACGGAAGGCGCCTCCCCGGTGCGGCCAGGCGCCCGGCTCCCCGCCTGCCCTCTTTGAGATCCGCACGCGCCAGACCAGAGTGCGGCCCATGGCCCCCGCGGCACGAAGGCTCCTCTGGGCGGCGTCGGCGGCAGCGCTCGGCGTGCTCCTCTCCGGGGACTGGGTACGCCCGTTCGATCACTCACTGGACGCCCTGCTGCGCGATCCCTCCGGCCGTCCGCTCGGACCCGCGCCGCTTCAGGAGGCTTCGCGCGACCTCACCGCCCTGGGCAGCGTGTTCGTGCTCGGGCTCGCCACGGCGCTCGCCATCGGCGGGCTGCTCCTGCTTCGGCGCGCGAGGGACGCCGCCTGGGCAGCGCTCCTGCTGCTCGGCGCCTGGCCCACCGTGTTCGCCCTCAAGGCGCTGTGGGGGCGCCCCCGGCCTGCGCTCTACGAACCGGCCGCGAAGACCTTCACCGCCTCGTTCCCCAGCGCGCACGCCATGCTGGCCCTGGTGGTCTGGGCGGGACTTGCGCACCTCGCCCTGCCCGTCGGCCACGCCCTCCGCCGCCCCGCGCTCGCCGCCGCGACGATCCTCGCCCTCTGCGTCGGCCTCTCGCGGGTGCACCTCGGCGTCCACCACGGCAGCGACGTGCTCGCCGGCTGGCTCTTCGGGGCCGCCTGGCTCCTGCTCCTCGCCGCCCTTCGCAACGACCGGCGCGGGCCCCTTGGGCCGGAGCCTCAAGCGCTCTAGACTCCTGCGCACCTTGTCCCAGCCGCCCCCACCACCCCGTGTCGCCGTGGTCCCGCCCGTCTCCGCGGACCATCCGGTGGCAGGCGCGCTCACGGCGGCCGGCGCGGTCCTCGTGGACGGTCTGGAGGAGGCCACGCTGGTGCTCGTCGACCTCACCCGCGACGAGGGCGAGGCCGCGCTCCGCACCCTGCGCGACACCTCGGGGGGCCGCTCGCTGCCCCTGCTGGCCCTCTGCGCGGACCCGAGCGCGGAGCGGGTGGAGGCCCTCGACCTCCCGGAGTTCGTCACCCCCGCCGGCCTGAACGCCGAGCTCGCCGCGCGGCTGCGCAAGGCGGAGCGCCGCCACCGCGCGCGGGAGGAGGCGAAGCAGCACGCGTCCCAGCTCCAGAACCTCGTGCAGCTCACCGCGGAGCTCGCCGCGTCCCTGGACGTGGTGTCGCTGCTGCACGACGTCACCCGGCGGCTGGCGCGCGAGCTCGGGGTGGAGGGCGCGGCGCTGGTGGCGCTCGACGAGCAGCGTGACCAGGGACTCATCCTCGCCACCAGCGACGACCCCAAGCTCAAGGACCTGCGCATCGAGCTGTCGCGCTACCCGGAGATCCGGGAGGTCGTCCGCACCGGCGAGCCGGTGGTGGTGGAGGACGCGCTCAGCCACCCCTTGCTGGAGGGGGTGAAGGCGCACGTCGCCGGCAAGGCCATCCACACCATCGCCGCGCTGCCGCTGGCGGTGAGCGGCAAGCTGCTCGGGGTGCTGCTGGTGCGCACCAGCGAGGCGCGCCGCTCCTTCTCCCCGCGCGAGTTCGACTTCCTCCGCATCGTGGCCCACGCCATCGCGGTGGCGCTGCGCAACGCGCGGC
>CAZCWA010000196.1:0-9070 GCA_964502265.1 uncultured Myxococcaceae bacterium
CGAGACCACCAGCGGCAGGTGCCGGGGCCGCAGCGCCATCGTCCGCGCCAGCACCCGCGCCGAGGTCTCCGGATCCTGAAGGTCGGTGAAGAGCACGGCCAGCGTCCGGCGGTGGTGCCGCGCGAACGCCGCGTCGATCGCGCGCCCGAGGTCGCTCTCCTCCAGCGACGCCTCCAGCCGGTAGAGCGCGGCGGTCAGCGCCCTCAGGTGGTCCTGTCCCTTGCGCGGCGGCAGCACCGCGATCACCTCGCGCGCGTAGGCGACCACGCCCACCAGGTCTCCGCGATCGAGCGACACCCGCGCCAGCCGCAGCGCCGCGTCCACCGCGTGGTCCAGCTTCCGCCTCCCGCCCACCACGCCGGCCATGTGCCGCCCGCAGTCGAGGAAGAGCAGCACCGGCTGGTTCCGCTCCGGCTGGTGCACCCGGACGATCGTCTTCGATCGCCGCGCGGTCGCCTTCCAGTCGATGCTGCGGAAGTCGTCGCCCGGCCTGTATTCGCGCAACGACTCGAACTCGCTGCCGTCCTGCGGTCTGCGGATCGCCGTCCGCTCGGCCTCCGCCGCCTGCGCCTGGACCAGCTCCACCGCCTCGCGTCCGAGCGCCCGCAGATCCGGATACACCTTCACCGTCCGGGGCAGCGGATACCGCACCTGCCGCGCGCACAGCCCGAGGGGACCTGTGAACCGCACCCAGACGTCGCCGAACGTCAGATCGCCCCGCGTGGAAGGCGTCACCCGGTACCGCACGCGCGCCTCGCCGCCCGCAGCGTCCCTGACCTCGAACCGCGACCGGTGTCCCGCCACCTCGACGCCGGCGGGCACCTCGTCGCGCAGCTCGCCCTTGACCGCGCGAGGGGCCTCCACCACGACCTGCACGCGGTTGGGCACACCGGAGGAGAGCACGTCCTCCACCTCCCTCCGCACGCGCACCTCGTCACCGGAAGGCGCCAGGGCGAAGTCCAGCGCGGCCAGCATCCCCACCGCCAGGTCGAGCGCCACCACCGCCCACAGCACCGGCGGCCACGCGAGCACCAGCACCGCCGGCAACAGCCCTGCCGCGAGGAGCGCCACCGCCAGCGCGGTCGGAACCGGCCGGCCGCGGAAGGTCACCTCGGCACCTGCACCCGGTCCAGCGTCTGACGGATGATCTCGTCCGCGGTGATGCCCTCGACCTCCGCCTCCGCCTTGAGGATGAGCCGGTGGTTGAGGACGCTGGGGGCGATCTCCTTCACCTCGTCCGGGGTGACGAAGTTCTTCCCCCGCAGGATCGCCCGCGCCCGTGCGGCGGCCAGCAGCGCCTGCGCGCTCCTCGGCGAGGCGCCCATCCGCACCCGCGGGTTCTGGCGGGTCTGCCGCGTCAGCGCGACCACGTACTGCAGCACCGACTCGTCGCAGCGCACCTCCGCCGCGGTCGCCCGCATCGCCTCGAGCTCGGGCCCGGTCACCGCGCGCTCCACCTTCACCGCGCCGCCCCGCCGGTCGTGGAACGCGCGCAGCATCTCCAGCTCCGCGTCCTCCGGCGGATAGCCCACGCGGATGCGCATCATGAACCGGTCGAGCTGGGCCTCGGGGAGGGGATAGGTGCCCTCGAGCTCCAGCGGGTTCTGCGTGGCCACCACGAAGAAGCGCGGATCGAGCGGGTGGGTGGTCCCGTCGATGGAGACCTGCCGCTCCTCCATCGCCTCGAGCAACGCGGCCTGGGTCTTGGGCGGCGTGCGGTTGATCTCGTCGGCCACCAGGACCTCGGTGAACACGGGGCCCTTCACCAGGGTGAAGGCGGTCTCCTGCGGCCGGAACACGCTGGTGCCGAGGATGTCGGTGGGCATGAGGTCGGGGGTGAACTGCACGCGCCGGAACTCGAGCCCCAGCGCCTGCGCCAGCGTCCTCGCCAGCAGCGTCTTCCCCGTCCCCGGCACGCCCTCCAGAAGCACGTGCCCGCGCGCCAGCCAGGCGGTGAGCAGATCGTCCACCGCGGCCCGCTGTCCCTGCACCGCGCGTCCGAGCGCCGCGTCCAGCCTGCGCAGCGCGTCGCTCACTGCTTCTCCTTCAACCCGAGCACCGTCCCCGCCAGCGACACCACCTCGAACATCAGCGCGAGGAACACGCCCAGGGCCGGCTTCGAGATCGCCATCAGCTCGTTGCCGATGCTCGACGGCACCTGCCTGCCGTCCCAGTTCAGCTTCATGAAGACGAGGCACCACACCAGCGCGAGCGCCACCGCCGCGAGCTGGCCCAGCCACCATACCGGCACCCCGATGTGCGGCATCAGCCTCCGCGTGCGCGCCGCGATGGTGAAGATCGCCGCGCCGTTCAGCAGCACCGCGCCGATCCCCGAGCTCATCAGGCCGATCACCTCGCCGTCGGCGGCGGTCTCGCGCCAGGGAAGGAACGCGGTGAGGATCGCCATCGCCGCGCCGATGAAGGCGAGCTTGTCCCCGGTCGAGAGGCTGCGAACGAACTGGCTGAAGTCCTCCAGCGCCTCATCGGCGGAGACGGCCTTGCCCGCGCCGCCGAAGATCGAAGCCCCGCCCATCTCCTCGATCACCGCCGACCTCTGGGGACGCGACGTTCGAGAGCGCTCCACCTCCTCGATGCTCTTCACCGCCGTCGCCTCGCCCGCGGGCGCAGCCACGGAAGACGAAGCAGAGGTGACCGGCCGCGGCCTGCGCACCGGCGGGCGTGTGCCGGTTCCGGTCCCGGAGGCACCCGGAGGACGGACTGGACGCTGGCCGGTTCGCGTGGGCGGACGCGCGGGCCGCGGAGGAGGGGGCGGGGCGGGCGCGTCGAGGAAGGACGCGTCGATGATGTGGTCGCAGTGGGGGCAGATCGCCGCGGACGGCTCCACCTCGGCGCGACACTGGGGGCAATTCAGAGGAGCGCTCCTGGTGCTGTCGGCCGCGCATTGTCCGGGCCGCCTCCCGAAGTGTCAATCAGCGGAATCCTAACCTCTGGATTTCGAAGGGGATTTGGCCTAAGCGACCGGGCCCTATGCCGCGTACGTCCCGCCTGTTCGCGATGATCTGCGCCGCGTCGGCGCTGTGCTCCTTCACCGTCGCCTGTCAGCCGCAGCGGCGTCCGCCGCCGCGCCACGCGCTGAACGAGCCTGCGCCGCCGCCCACCCCGATGGACCAGATCGCCCGCTGGGAGGATCGGCGGTCTTTGGCCGGCGGGGAGCTGGTGCAGCTCGCGCTGGGCCACGAGGATCCGGAGGTCCGCGCGCGGGCGCTCAGGGCGCTCGGACGCATCCAGGCGCCGTCCACCGCCTCGGCGCTGGGCCAGGCGCTCTTCGATCCCGAAGCGTTGCCCCGCGCCGAGGCCGCCTTCGCCGCCGGGCAGATGCAGACCTGGCAGCCGCTGCCGCCCGCCGCGCGCGACGAGCTGGTGCAGAAGCTCCTCGCCGCCGAGGCGCAGGAGCCGGACGTCGCGGTGAAGCTCATCCAGCTCGAGGCGCTGGGGAAGCTGGCCACCCCGCAGGCCATGGACCGGCTCACCGAGCGGCTCCTCGGAACGCCCACGCCCATCGCCGCGCGCGCCGCGCTCTCTCTCGGGGTGGGCGTGCGCCGGGACGGCCAGCTCCCCGCGCGTGCGGTCACCGCGCTGGCCCCGCACATTCGCGCCGAGGCGGATGCGCCCGCCCGCTTCGCCGCCGCCTACGCGCTCTCGGTGAGCAAGGTCCCGCAGGCCCGTCCCGCACTCCTGCTCTGCACCCAGGATCCGTCGAGCGAGGTCCGCCTGCTCTGCGCGAAGGGCCTCGGCGAGGTGGGCCAGGAGTCGGACGCGGTGAGCCTGCGCCGGCTGCTCGGGGATCCGGACTACCGGGTGGTGGTGGAGGCGACCCGCTCCCTGGCGAAGCTCTCGGAGAGGTGCCGCAGCGCGGCCTGTCCCGCGCTCGGCGCGCTGGCGGACCTCGAGTTCCGGGTGGAGCGGCTGGCGGCGGGTGACGTGGCCGGCGGGGGAATGCCGCTGCTCGCGCTGGCCCAGCAGGGCCTGCCCGCGGGCGGCCGCACGCTGCTCGTCAACCTGCGCGGGCGGGTGGTGGCGGCGGCGAAGGATGCCGCCGATCCCCTGCGTCCGGACCTGGCGAAGCTGGACTGCCGCCTCGCCGCCGCGCTGGACCGGCTGCAGGGACAGCTCGGCGAGGTGCTCACCTGCGGCGGCGGCTACGTGAGCGAGGCGGACCGCCTGACGCTCGGGCTGGGGGAGATCGTGCGCCTGCCGGTGAAGGACCCGAAGGACGCGGACCGGCGCGCAACCGAGATCGCGCCGTACCTGCGCCACGCCGAGCCGAAGGTGAAGCGCGCCACCCTCGCGGCCCTGGCGGCCCTCGGCTCCCCCTCGGTGGCGGACCGGGTGCGCCCGTTCCTGGCTGGGCAGGACCTCTTCATCGCCGCGGCGGCGGCCACCGCCTCTGCGCGGATGGGCGACAAGGAGGCGGTGCCTGCCATCCGTCAGCTCGCTGCGAAGGCCGTGTCCGAACCGGGCATCGCCGAGCCGGTGGCGCACGCGCTGGTGCAGCTCGAGGCGCGCGACGCGGAGGAGGCGCTTCGGGTCTGGCTCGACGAGCCGCATCGCCACCTCAGGCTCACGGCCGCCAGCGCGCTGACGAAGCTCACCGGTGAGCCCGTCGCCGCGCCGGAGGTGGAGCTCCCCGAGACGCCGTGGAACCCGCCCTGGCTGCCGGAGGGCGCGAAGGTCCTCATCCGCACCGCCAAGGGAGACATCGAGGTCGCGCTCTTCGCCGAGTCGCCGCTCACCGCCGGCAACTTCTACGCGCTCGCGCAGCGGGGCTTCTACCGGAACAACACCTTCCACCGGATCGTCCCCGACTTCGTGGCTCAGGGCGGCTCCCCCGGAGGCGACGGCGCGGGCGATGCGGGCTACACGATCCGCTGCGAGGTCAACCCGCGATCGTATGCGCGCGGCGTGGTGGGCATGGCGCTTCTGGGCCCGGACACCGGCGGCTCGCAGTTCTTCATCACCCACTCGCCGCAGCCGCACCTCGACGGGCGCTACACCGCGCTGGGGCAGGTGATCTCGGGGCAGGACGTGGTGGACAGGCTGCTCGAGGGGGACGCGATCCTCGAGATCGTCCCCCGTTAGCGCGAAGGGCGGACCGGCTAGGCGCCGCGCAGCAGCTTCGCCTCGTGCTCGAGCTTGGCCGGGGTGGTGATCCCACCGCCCCAGCGGGCCACGTCCTCGAGCTCCATCTGGTGCACCCGCTGGTCGATCTCGTCCCAGTCCGCCATCGGCACCGAGAGGAACGCCTCCACCACCTTGGGATCGAACTGGCTGCCGCTGCAGCGGACGATCTCGTCCCTCGCCACCTCGCGGGGCCGCCCCTTGCGGTACGGCCGGTCGCTGCAGATGGCGTCCATGGTGTCGGCCACCGAGAACACCCGCGCGCCGAGGCTGATCCGCTCGCCCGAGAGCCCCGACGGGTAGCCGTTGCCGTCCCAGCGCTCGTGGTGGTGGAGGATCACCAAGGAGGCCTCGTGCAGGTACGGCACCTTGGAGAGCATCCGGTAACCGTACTGCGGGTGCAGCCGCATCTCCTCCCACTCCTCGGGGGTGAGCTTGGCCGGCTTGAGGAGGATGGCGTCGCGCACGCCCACCTTGCCGATGTCGTGGAGCAGCGCGCCCTGCTCGATGCGATCGAGCGTCTCGCCGCGCACCCCGTAGGCCTCCGCCAGCCGCCGCGAGTAGAGCGACACCCGCCGCGAGTGCCACTGGGTCTCGGTGTCCCGGTAGTCGAGCGCGCTGATCATCCCGTCCAGCAGCCCGCTGGTCCGCTCGTGCACCAGCCGCTCGAGGTTCTGGTTCATCGCGGTCAGCACCGCGTTCTTCTCCGCCAGCTCCCGCGTCAGCCGCGCGTTCTCGTGCACCAGCCGGTAGTGGGCGAAGGCCTGCCGCACGCAGGATGAGAGCTCCTCCAGCGTCCACGGTTTGGAGAGCAGCCGGAAGATCTGGCCCTGGTTCACCGCCTCCGAGGCCACCTGGAAGTCCGCCGCCGCGGTGAGCATGATCCGCACCGGGTCCGGGTTGAGCTGGCGCAGCTCCCCGAGGAACTCGATGCCGTTCATCTCGGGCATCATGAAGTCGGTGATGACCACGCCGAAGCCCTGCTCCTTCAGCGCCTGCCGGGCATCCTGGTGCGTCACCACGTCGTAGCCCTGCGCCCGCAGGAAGCGGCCCAGGGCCCCGAGGACCAGCTTGTCGTCGTCCACCAACAGGATGCGGTTCACGGGCGTGGGCCCTGCAGGTTCGAAGCCAACCCGAAGGGGACGGCGTTCAGTGTCCGCCGCACGACCTGCACCACCGGGAAAAGCACCGTGATTCCGATATGTTGGGCAGCCAACTGCGAGGAACCGCTTGCCTGTCCCCAAGCCGCTCGTCTATGGTTTGGGCCTTCTGCGAGGAGCCGCTAACCCCTTGAATTCTGGAGAGCGACGCACGGGCAGCACGTCGGAGGGACCGGTCCCCGTCCTGGTGATGGGGCTCGGCGAGCTCGGGCGGGCGGTGGCGCGCGCAGCCCTGGGGTCGGAGGAGGTCGAACTCGTCGGCGTGGTCGAAAATGACCCGCGGGTGGCGGGGCGGAAGCTGGCGGAGGTCCTCGGCGAGCCGCTGGCCGGGGCCCTGGTGGTGTCGAAGGAGCTCTCCCCCGTGGCCGTCAAGCACCCGGGCGCGGTGCTGCTGCACTGCACCGGCTCGCGGCTGGCGCAGGTCTCAGACCAGCTCTTCGCGGCGGTGAAGGCGGGCCTGCACGTGGTCTCCTCCTGCGAGGAGCTGGCGTTCCCCTGGCTGAACCACCCGGAGGTGGCGGAGAAGCTGGAGCGGGCGGCGGAGAAGGGGGGCGTGGCGGTGCTGGGGACGGGGGTGAACCCCGGCTTCGTGCTCGATCGGCTGGTGGCCACGGTGGGGCAGGTGGCGGGGACGGTGCGGCACGTGCGGGCGGAGCGGGTGGTGGACGCGCGGACGCGGCACGAGGCCCTGCAGCGGAAGATCGGGGCCGGGCTGACGGAGGAGGAGTTCGACGCGCTGGCGGAGAAGGACGCGCTGGGCCACGTGGGCCTGCTGGAGAGCGCGGCGCTGGCGGCTTTGGGCCTGGGGATCGACTGCGGCGACTTCGAGGAGGAGTTGGTCCCGGTGGTGGCGGAGGAGGACATCGGCGGCGGGGCCTTCCCGGTGCCGAAGGGGAAGGTGGCGGGGCTGAGTCAGACGGTGGTGGGATTGTCCGAGGGGCAGGAGAAGGTGCGGCTGGAGCTGACCATCGCCCTGGGTATGGATGACCCCGGGGATCGCATCCGCATCGACGCGGACGTGCCGGTGGATCTGGAGATCAAGGGCGGCATCGCGGGGGATCGCGCGGCCGCACACGTGATGGTGAACGCCGCGCCCCGGGTGGCGGCCGCCGAGCCCGGGCTTCTGACCGTGCTCGAGCTTCCCGCGGGACGCTGAGGCGAGGAGGACCACAATGCTGGACAAGAACACGATCGGCCGGGTGTCACCGCCCACGCTCAACGAGGTGGAGAAGGGGGCCATCCGGCGCTTCGCCGAGTCCCTGGGGGACTACAACCCCATCTACTACGACGAGGAGTACGCGCGGGCCTCGGGCTACCCCACCATCGTGGCGCCGCCCACCTTCCCCGCGTCGTTCCACTCGTCGGCGGACCTGCGGGAGCTGCTCGGGGTGCAGATCAAGAGCCTGCTCCACGCGGAGCAGTCCTTCGAGTACGACCGCCCCATCTTCGCCGGGGACCGGATCTTCGTCGCCACCCGGGTGGCGGACGTGCAGGAGCGCACCGGCCCCACCGGCGCGCGGATGGACATCGCGGTGATCGAGGACGAGGGCAAGGACGAGGAAGGCAACGTGGTCTTCCGGGCCAGGCGGACGCTGGTCATCCGCGCCACCAAGGAGGGGATGTAGATGCCCGCGCGCAAGCTGTATTTCGAAGCCGTTCGTGTGGGGGACGAGCTCCCCGCGCTGGCCAAGACCCCGGTGGATCGGGTCCAGCTCGTGCGGTACGCGGGCGCCTCCGGTGACTACAACCCGGTGCACGTCGACGAGACCTTCGCCAAGAGCATCGGCATGCCGTCGGTCTACGCGCCGGGGATGCTGACCATGGGGTTCCTCGGGCAGTTGGTGAGCGACTGGGCCCGGGGCGCCCAGCTCCGGAAGTACAACGTCAAGTTCATCAAGATCGTCTGGCCGGGCGACACCGTGGTCTGCAAGGGCCGGGTGACGGACCGCTGGGGAGACGGCGGCCGCTACTTCACCGAGATGGACCTCTGGGCGGAGAACCAGAAGGGCGAGTTGGTGATGAAGGGGCAGGCGACGATCCAGCTCTTCTACTCGCTGGAGGACGAGAGCCGTCAGCGCTCGGGCCAACCGCCCATCGTGGTGTCGGTCCCGCGGGAGAGCATCCTCACCGCCCAGGAGCCGCCGCCCGCCGCACCTCCCGCGGCCACGCCCATCCGTCCGGCAGCCTCTGCCCCGGCGCCGTCCGCCCCTGAGCGGGCCCCCGCGTCCCCTGCCAACCACAGCGGGAGCAAGACGGCGGCAAAGGCCGCGCCGGCGGGAAAGAAGTCCACCGCCAAGGTGGCGGCCGGCGGCAAGAAGAAGTAGCGGCCAGGGCCCTCGCAGAGCGTAGGGCTCCTTCAACGCTGCGCGTCATTGTCGGTTGACTCACAAGTCAATCGCGTTACATGATCTTCCAGCGCGACGCGAAAAAGGAGCCCTCACCATGTCTGCCGGCATCAACCGCTACAAGACCGACCTCCGCGACATGCAGTTCACCCTGCTCGAACAGTTCCGCTTCGGCGAGCTGGTCGGGAAGGCGCCGTTCGACGCCTGGGGCGTGGACGAGGCGAAGGCGGTGCTCAACGAGACCTACCGCTTCGCGCGCGAGGTGCTCGGGCCCCTGAACGCCTCGGGCGACCGCGAGGGCTGCCGGCTGGAGGACGGGGAGGTCAAGACGCCGAAGGGCTTCAAGGACGCGTGGCAGAAGCTCTACGAGCAGGGCTTCAAGAGCATCTCGGTGGACCCCGCGCACGGCGGGCAGGGCGCGCCGTC
>CAZCWA010000197.1:0-9044 GCA_964502265.1 uncultured Myxococcaceae bacterium
AGCAGGCCGGCTCCTCGATCAGCCTCTTCACCGACCGCAACGTGGACCGCGAGGTGTTCGGCTCGGAGATCCCCGCCTCGACCTTCCAGGCGCTCAACCCGGCGTTCATCCTCGTCTTCGCTCCCATCCTCGCCGGCATGTGGGTCTGGCTGTCGCGCGTGGGCCGCGAGCCGTCGACCCCGCTCAAGTTCGTGCTCGGCATCGTGCAGCTCGGGCTCGGCTTCGGGGTGATGGTGATGGGCGCGAAGGCGGCGGGGCCGGACGGGATCGTCCCGGTCATCTACCTCGTCTTCGGCTACCTGCTTCACACCACCGGCGAGCTCTGCGTCTCGCCCGTCGGCCTCTCGATGGTGACCAAGCTTGCGCCCCTGAAGATGGTGGGCCTGATGATGGGCGTGTGGTTCCTCTCCTCGGCCTTCGCGCACAACGTGGGCGGGATCATCGCCGCGCTCACCTCGGCGCCGGACGTGGAGGGCGCCGTCGTCACCGACCCGGCGCAGACGCTCCCGCTCTACGCCGGCGTGTTCAACAGCCTCTTCTGGGTGTCGCTGGCCACCGCGGCCATCCTCCTGCTGCTGGTGCCTTTGTTGAAGAAGTGGATGCACGGGGTCCGCTAGCCCGTGCCGAAGCGAACGCGGCCGCCCGCGAAGAGGAAGAAGGGACCTGACCGGCCGGCGGCGAGGAAAGCGCCGCCGCTGCAGGCCTCGGACGAGTGGCTGGCGCGGATGCTGGCCCGAGCGGGCGTGATGCCGCTGGCCGCCGCCGAAAGCGCGATCCGCGACGGCCGGGTCCGGGTGGGCACCCGCGTGGTCCGCCAGCCGCTGGCGATGGTGCGGCCCGGCGAGCCGGTCTTCGTGGACGGGCAGCCGGTGGACACCGTGCCGGTCACCCGCTGCCTGATGTTCCACAAGCCCGCCGGCGTGGTGACCTCCACCCGCGACGACGACGCGCAGGGAACGGTGTTCCAGCGCCTCTACGCGGTGATGCCCTTCGAGCTGCAGCGCTTCACCTGGCACGCGGTGGGACGGCTCGACCGCGACACCACCGGGCTGCTGCTGTTCACCAACGACGAGCGCCTGGTGGCCCACGCGACCTCACCGGACACGCACCTCGACCGGCGCTACCTGGCGGAGGTGCAGGGGACGGCGACGGAGGAGAAGCTCGAGCCGTTGCGGCGGGGCGTGACCCTGGAAGATGGGCCGGCGCGACCGGCGCGGGCCCGGGTGCTCGACGACGGGCGGGTGGAGCTGACCATCACCGAGGGCCGCTTCCACCAGGTGAAGTTGATGCTCGCGCACGTGGGGCTGCCGGTGCGCCAGCTCCACCGCGACGCGCTGGGCACGCTGGAGCTGGATGTGGCGGAGGGGCAGTACCGCGAGCTGGCGCCGGAGGAGCTGGAAGCACGGCTCGGGTTCAAGCCCCGGAGGTAGCTACCGCCGGCGGCGGGCGGGGCCGCGGGGCGCCCGGACCGGAACCGGGATGGGAACCGGGACCGGCTGCGGACGGAGCCAGCCGAGCAGCCGCTGGATGAAGGCGCTGAGCCCGCCGAGCATCGCGATCCCCAGCGCCACGTCGCCCAGGTCGAGGCCGGCGGGAAGAGTGGGGGCGAGCTGCGATGCGAGCATGAACGGCTCCTCGGTAGGGGGAACTGCCGACGACGATCAGATTCTCCCGCCACTACCCGGGGGGCGGTCAAGCGCGGGCGGGTCCTACATCCGCTCCCCGGGTTCCCAACGTCCAGCGCAGGAACCTATTCCAACAAGTTGGTCCTCCAAGGACCTCCGGGCTCAGCCGGCGCGTCCCAGCCGCCGCTGCCGGTCCCGCTCGAGCGCCTGCTTCAGGTAGCGGCCGGTGTGGCTCTCCTCGACCTCCGCCACTTCCTCGGGCGAGCCCTCTGCCAGGACGCGTCCGCCCCCCGAGCCGCCCTCGGGCCCCAGGTCCACCACCCAGTCCGCGCTCTTGATCACGTCCAGCGAGTGCTCGATCACCAGCACCGTGTTGCCCGCCTCCACCAGCCGGTTGAGCACCTGGAGGAGCTTGCGGATGTCCTCGAAGTGCAGGCCGGTGGTGGGCTCGTCGAGGATGTAGAGGGTGCGGCCGGTGGCGACCTTGCACAGCTCGCGCGAGAGCTTGATGCGCTGCGCCTCGCCGCCGGAGAGCGTGGGCGACGACTGCCCGAGCCGGATGTAGCCCAGGCCCACGTCGTCCAGCGTCTGCAGGGTCCGCATGATGTCCTTGTGGAGGGCGAAGTGCTCCTTCGCCTCCCGGACGCTCATCTCCAGCACCTCGGCGATGTTCTTGCCCTTGTAGGTGACCCGGAGCGTGGCCTCGTTGAAGCGCCTGCCGTTGCAGACCTCGCAGGGGACGTAGACGTCGGCGAGGAAGTGCATCTCCACCAGCTTCACCCCGTCGCCCTGGCACGCCTCGCAGCGGCCCCCCTTCACGTTGAAGGAGAAGCGGCCGGGCGTGTAGCCGAAGGTCCGGGCCTCCGGCGTCATGGCGAAGACGTCCCGGATGGAGTCGAACACCTTGGTGTAGGTGGCCGGGTTGGACCGAGGCGTGCGGCCGATGGGGCGCTGATCGATGTCCACCACCTTGTCGAGGTGCTCGAGGCCCTTGATGCCCTTGTGGCGCCCGGCGATCACGCGGCTGCCGTAGAGCTCGCGGGTGAGCGTGGGGAGGAGGATCTCGTTCACCAGGGTGGACTTGCCCGCGCCGGAGACGCCGGTGACCGCGATGAAGGTGCCGAGCGGAAACGCCACGTCCACGTTCTGGAGGTTGTTCTCGGTGGCGCCCTGGATCACCAGCTTCGCCTTGCCCGGCGCGCGCCGCTTCTCGGGGACCTCGAGCGACATGCGGCCGGAGAGGTAGGCGCCGGTGAGCGACTTCGGGTGCGCCATCACCTCCTTCGGCGTCCCCTGGGCCACGATCTCGCCGCCCAGCTCGCCCGCGCCGGGGCCGAAGTCCACCAGCCAGTCGGACTCCTCCATCGTCTCCTCGTCGTGCTCCACGACGATGACGGTGTTGCCCAGATCGCGCAGCCGCTTGAGCGTGGCGAGCAGCTTGCCGTTGTCGCGCTGGTGCAGGCCGATCGACGGCTCGTCGAGGATGTAGATGACCCCGGTCAGCTCCGAGCCCATCTGGGACGCGAGCCGGATGCGCTGGCTCTCGCCGCCGGAGAGCGTGGACGCGGTGCGGTCGAGGGTGAGGTAGGTGAGGCCCACGTTCACCAGGAAGCCGAGCCGGCTGTGGATCTCGCGCAGCAGCTCGCCGGCGATCTTCTCCTCGTTGGCGCTGAGCGGCATCGACTTCAGGAACTGCAGCGAGTCGCCGATCGTCTTGCGCGAGAGGTCGATGATGGTGACGCCGTGCACCTTCACCGCGCGGCTCTCCGGACGCAGGCGCGCGCCCTGACAGACGGGGCACGGCTTGTCGGAGAAGAACTTCATGTAGTACCGCCGCATCGTCTCCGACGAGGTGGTCTTGAAGCTCCGCATCAGCTTGTTGACCAGGCCCTCCCACTCCATCCGGTAGCGGCCGCCCTCGCCCCAGGTGACGGTGAACTCCTTGCCCGAGGAGCCGAGCATCACCGTGTCCTTCTCCCGCTTGGTCAGCTTCTCCCACGGCGTGTCGAGGTTGATCTTGAAGGCCTTGGCCAGGGCGTCCACGAAGTCCGCCGTCCAGCCCTCGCCGCGGTTCATCCCGGTGGCCCACGGCTCCACCGCGCCGCCGCGGATCGTCTTCGTCGGGTCGGGGACGATGAGGTCCGGGTCCATCTCCGGACGGGTGCCCAGGCCGTTGCACTCCTGGCACATGCCCAGCGGGTTGTTGAAGGAGAAGGACGCCGGCGTCAGCTCGCCGAAGGACAGCCCGCACGCATGGCAGGCATTGAGCTCGCTCATCACGCGGTCGGACGACTTCGCGCCCGTCTCGTCGGTGATCACGATCACGCCCTTGCCCTCGCGCAGCGCGGTCTCCACCGAGTCGGTGAGGCGGCTGCGCGCGTCCGGCTTGAGCACCACCCGGTCGATCACCAGCTCGATGTCGTGGCGGGACTTCTTGTCCAGCTCGATGCGGTCCTCGAGGGAGACGATCTTCCCGTCCACCCGGGCGCGGGTGAAGCCCCGCTTCTGCGCCTCGGCGAGCAGGTCCTTGTGCTCGCCCTTCTTGTTCTGCGCCACCGGCGCGAGCAGCATCCGCTTGGTGCCCGCCGGCATCTCCATCAGCGTGTCGACGATCTGCTGCGCCGACTGCTTGCCCACCGGCTGGTCGCACTGCGGACAGTGCTGCACGCCGATGCTCGCGTAGAGCACGCGCAGGTAGTCGTGGACCTCCGTGACCGTGCCCACCGTGGAGCGCGGGTTGTTCGAGGCCGCCTTCTGCTCGATGGAGATGGTGGGCGACAGGCCCCGGATGGTGTCGTAGCGCGGCTTCTCCATCTGCCCGAGGAACTGCCGGGCGTAGGCGGAGAGCGACTCGACGTAGCGGCGCTGACCTTCGGCGTAGAGCGTGTCGAACGCGAGCGAGCTCTTGCCCGAGCCGGAGACGCCGGTGAACACCACCAGCTTCTTCTTCGGGATGTCGAGAGAGACGTTCTTGAGGTTGTGCTCGCGCGCACCTCGGAGGGAGATGAACTCCGGTTCGGACATGGTGCGGCCCATACCAGACCCCCGTAACGATCGCGCGGCGCGGCTGCCGGGGCGGACGGGGGAGGGCGGGCGGCAGGTGGTGCAGCAACCGGCGCGGCGAGCGTCACCTCCCCTTTCCTGTAGACCCGGCCAGACGCCGGAAGAAATTCCAGTGTGCCGGGTCCGGAGGCCTCCGTCGGTGACCAACGCTTCTGGCGAAAAGGCTTTGTCCCGTGCGCGCTTGGAGAGGTGGACGCGCCGCCTCGCGCACCCGCGGCGGGCGGGCACCCGCGTTGCAAAGCCCCTCCCCGGGTCAGAGGAGGGCGGGGAATGGATATCGGGGTGCGCGGGGTCGGGGGACTCCTCCTTGTGGTGGCGTTGACGGGAGCGCTGGGCTGTCACGAGACCGGGACGTACAAGCCGCTGGGGTCGTTCGTTGCCGCCCCGGATCCGCTGGAGTTCGGGCCGGTGGCGCTGGGGCGCGAGCGGGTGCTGGAGCTGGAGCTGCGCAACGACGGGCGCGTGCCGTACAGCGTCTACGAGGCGTCCACCAGCGTCCCCAACGTGGAGGTGGTGGGCTTCGAGGCGGGGACCCTGGGCGTGGGCGAGTCCCAGCGCATCCAGGTGCGCTTCTCTCCCGCGGTGGAGGGGCGGGTGACCGGCGCGGTGACGCTCCGCACCGACGAGCGCGAGGAGCCCGCGGTGGTGCCCTTCGCCGGCGTGGGCGTGCGCGCGTTCGCCGAGGTGATGACCCCTGCGCTGGACTTCGGACGGGTGCAGGTGGACACCGCGAAGGTGCTGAACCTCGAGGTGCTGAACCCGACCGAGGTGGAGACCACGCTCGCGCTCACCTTCGCCGGGGACACGCCGGAGTGGTTCTCCTCCTCCGAGTCGCGCGGCGAGATCGTGCTGGCGCCGGGTGAGCGGCGGCTCGTCCCCATCGCCTTCAAGCCCGCGATCATGGGGCTCGCCGAGGCCTTCGCGACCGTGCGCGTGTGCGACGACTGCGAGCCGGTGTCGGTCGCGCTGACGGGCGAGGGCATCGCCAACAAGCTGGAGATCTTCCCGACGCGGGTGGACTTCGGCCGGGTGGCGCTGGGCGCGACCGCCACGCAGAAGGTGACGATCGTGAACCAGGGGAACGAGCCCCTGCAGTTCAACGGGGCGCGCCTGGTGGACGACGCGGGCGGCGTGCTCGAGGTCTCCGCCACCCCGGCCACGGTGGCGCCGCTGAACAGCGTGGTGGTGGAGGTCCGCTTCACGCCGGCGAAGGCGGGGAAGATCGCCAACCGGCTCGAGCTCAACATCGTGGCGGACAACGCGCCGGTGGCGCCGCGGCTGGCGGTGAACGGGGAGGGCGGCGCCTCGTGCCTCACCCTGCTGCCGCGGGACGTGGACTTCGGCACCGTGCCGGAGGGGATGAGCGCCACCCGCCGGGTGGACCTGCTCAACCGCTGCCAGTACGACGTGCAGATCGTCGACGCGCAGGTGAGCACCACCGAGGGCGGCTACTTCTCCATGGCGCAGATGGCGACCACCCTGGTCGTGCCGGCGGGTGGGATGGAGTCGCTGCGGGTGAGCTACAACCCGAAGCCGGGCGCGGGCACCAGCACCGGGGCGCTGACCCTCAAGGCCGCGGAGCTCAACGCGCTCTCCACCGAGCAGGTGTCGCTGAGGGGGACCTCGAAGGTGTTCCCGCCCTGCACCTGGCAGATGCTGCCGCAGGCGTTGGAGTTCGGCGCGGTGCCGGTGGGCTCCGAGGCCACCCTGGGCGTGACGCTCCGGAACACCGGCGCCGAGGAGTGCTTCGTGGGGGCGATGCAGCTCGCGTCCGGCTCCGACCCCGAGTTCCGCGCCTCGCCCCTGCAGTCCACCGTGCTGCAGCCGGGAGGTCAGGCGCAGCTCCGGGTGACCTTCAAGCCGATGATGGCGGGCAGCTTCTCCGGCCTGGCGGAAGGGTGGGTGAGCCACCCCACCAACAACCACGCCACCGCGATGGTCACCGGCACCGGCGTGGACAGCTGCTTCGCGCTGCAGCCGACGGACGTGGACTACGGGATGCTCAAGCTCTCCTGCGGCCCGAAGACGCGCAGCGTGACCGCGTTCAACGCGTGCGCCGCGCCGGTGACGATGACCGACGGGGTGGTGGACGCGCCCGCCACGGAGGACTTCGTGCTCGCCGCCGGGCCCAACGGGCCTGTGACGCTGTCCCCGGGGACCCAGGCCACCTTCGACCTCCGCTACCAGCCGCAGGACGAGGGCTACGACTCGGCCGCGCTCCGGGTGACCGCGGGCGGTATGCAGTATACTGCCGGTCTGCGCGGCGAGGCGTGGGTGAACCCGCTGCAGACGGACCGGTTCGCGCAGGAGAGCAAGGACAAGGTCGACATCCTCTTCGTGGTCGATAACTCGGGCTCGATGATGGAGGAGCAGACGAGCCTCGGTCAGAACTTCGCCGCCTTCATCGCCGCGGCGCAGCAGAGCAACATCGACTGGCGGATCGGGGTCACCACCACCGGCATCCAGGGATCTCCGGGCGGCTGGGCGGTGTGTCCCGGGGGCGCGGAGGGCGGTGAGGCCGGCCGGCTCTTCCCGGTGGATGGCTCCTCGCCGCGGATCCTCACCCCGCAGACGTCGAACGTGGCCCAGGTGTTCGCCAACAACGTGAAGGTGGGCGTGTGCCACTGGGACGAGCAGGGCCTCGAGGCCGCCTACCGGGCGCTGTCCGAACCGCTGGTGAACAGCGCCTCCGCGCCGAACACGCCGTACGCTTCGGACGGGAACGCCGGCTTCCTCCGCGAGGACGCCAAGCTCGCCATCATCATCATCTCGGACGAGGAGGACTTCTCGCCGCAGCCGGTGTCCTTCTACGAGACCTTCTTCAAGGCGCTGAAGAACAACGACCCGAACATGCTGAGCATCTCGGCCATCGTCACCCCGGCCAACATCAGCACCTGCCCCACCGGCGTCTCCAGCGGCAACCGGTACATCCAGCTCGCCCAGAGCACCAGCGGCGTGGTGGACAGCATCTGCACCCAGAACTGGGCCGCATCGCTCGATCAGATCGGCGAGAACATCTACGGGCCGGCGAGGCGCTTCCCGCTCTCGCAGATCCCCGGCGACGCGGGCCAGGTCACCGTGATGGTGAACGGGCAGCCGGCGCTCATCGGGTGGCAGTACGACGCGGGGACCAACTCGGTGGTCTTCGACGACAACGCCGCGCCGCCGAACGGATCGTCGGTGGAGATCACCTACCCGCTGGGCTGCTAGTCAGCGCCTGACGCTGGGGTGCGGAGGGGCGTTCGCCACGGTGGCGGGCGCCCCTTCGGCTTTTCGTGGAAGCGCCTTCAGCCCACCTGGGCGAGCGCGACGATCGAGACACCGAAGGGGAGCGGGAACCTCCCCACCAGCGCGCGCTCCGCCGCGAACACGTGCCGCAGGAGGCGGTTGGTGCGAGCCGAGGGCATGGCGTCGTCGCTCGAGTCCAGCCGCGCGAGGTTCTTCGCCACCCGCACGCCCGCGATGGCGGGGAAGAGCAGGGTATTGAAGTAGGTGCACAGGCGGATCCGCGCGCCGGCGCCCTCGAGCTCCGCGGCGAGCTGCGGCTTCGTGTACCGGCGCTTGTGGTGGTGGCGCTCGTCGTGGCGGCTCCAGAGGAACGCATACGCCGGCACGGTGACGAGCAGGTGGCCGCCGGGGCGTACACAACGCGCGAGCCGCTGGAGGCTCTCCCGCGGACGGTCCACGTGCTCGATCACGTCCAGTGCGACGACGAGATCGAACGCGTGATCGGGAAACGGCACGTCGTCCGGCAGCGCGCCCTCGGCGGGGGAGACCCCGTGGGTGGTGCGCACGTAACCGCGCGCGCCCGCATCGGGCTCGAAAGCATCCACCCGGCCGAACCGGCGGAGCATGCCGAGGTTCCCGCCCGTGCCGCAGCCCGCCTCGAGGAGCCTCGCGTCCTGCGGCAGCCGCGCCTGCTCGATCACCGAGGTCAGGACCTCCCGACGGGCCACGAACCACCAGTGCACGGACTCGAGCACCGCCATCCGGTCGTAGACCTCACGCTCCACGACGGGGGGCCTCCTCGGCGGGGGAAGCGTACGCGGCGGGCTCGAAACCGAAGGTGCGGTCGACGAGGTAGAGCGGGCGGTGCTTGGACTCCTTGTAGAGCCGGCCCACGTATTCGCCGATGATCCCGAGCGTGATGAGCTGGATGCCGCCGAGGAAGAGCATCACCACCATCAGCGAGGCGTAGCCCGGCGCGTCGATGCCGTGGACGATCACCCGGACGATGAGGAACGCCGCGTAGAGGAAGGCGAGCAGGGAGATCGCGCCGCCCACGTAGCTCCACAGGCGCAGGGGCAGGGTGCTGAAGCCGGTGATGCCGTCGATCGCGAAGTTCCACAGCCGCCA
>CAZCWA010000198.1:0-9023 GCA_964502265.1 uncultured Myxococcaceae bacterium
GAAGCCCTGCTCGATGCGGTACTGGTGCTGAAGCTCGAGGCCCGCGGTGAGGTGGTTGCCGCGGAAGAGCTGGAGCCGTCCGCGCGCCTCGCCGCCCACCCAGTCGGCGCGGCCGCTCTCCTGGAAGAGCAGCGGCTCCTCGGGCGAGGCGCCGGGGAACGGCCAACGCCCCTCGTAGCGGGTGGCGTCGTAGTAGCCGCGCGCGCTGAGCGAGCCGCCGTTCTGCAGCGCGCGATCCCACCGCAGCTCCGCGAACCCGCGCGTGTCGAGCACCCGCGAGCCGTGCAGCCCCACCACCGTCCCGAACGGCGCGGTGGGGATGAACTTCTCGCGGTCGTTGACGAGGCCGAAGAGGGTGAACTCGCCGTAGCGCACCCGGGCCGAGGCGAAGCGCGCGTTCTCCCCGTCGTGGCCCTGCACCACGCCCAGCTCGCCGAGGTTGGTCAGCTCCGCACCCCGCGCACCCAGCGCCGCGCCGCTCACCACCACGCTCGTCTTCTCGTCCGGTGACCAGCCCGCCGCCGCGTGCCCGCGCCAGCGCCCGAGCGCCCCCGTCCCTCCGGTCACCTCCACGTTGCGCTTCCCGCTCAAGGCATCGCGCGGGACGAGGTTCACCACCGCGAAGAAGGCGCCGGTGCCGTAGAGCGTGGAGCCCGGACCGCGGACGACCTCGATGCGCGCCACCTCGTCGAGGTCCACCGCGAGGTCGTGTCCCGCGAACGACTGCCCGGCCCACACGTCGTTCATCGCGTGGCCGTCCCAGAGGATGAGCAGCCGCGTGTTGAGGTCTCCCGGCGGCGCGAAGCCGCGGATGCCGAGGTACGTGTAGATGCGGTCGTTGGTGAGGTAGAGCCCGCGCACGCCGGAGAGCGCCTCGGCCAGCGTCTGGTAGCCGAAGGCGTCGATCTCCTCGCGGGTGATGACCGTCACCGAAGCGGGCGCCTCGTCCACGTCCGCCAGGCTCTTGGACGCCGCGCGCACCGGAGGCGGCCGGTAGTAGAGGTCCGCGCTCACCCGCGCCTCGCCGTCCTCGGTGATGGTGACCGTGGTCTCGAACGGGGTGAGCTCCGGGCTGGAGACCGCCAGGCGGTGCTCGCCCACCGGCACCGTCAGCACCGCGGGGGTGAAGCCCACCTCGCGGCCATCGAGGAGCACCAGCGCGCTCTCCCGGTTCGCGGTCACCACCAGCGTGCCCGTGGCCAGCGGCGCGGGCCCGAGCGCGAGGTCGAGCGCGCTCACCTCGTCGGCCTTCACCTCCACCAATACCTGGTGGGTGCCGTGCCCCGGCGCGCCCACGAACAGGGCCCGCTGCCCGGGCACCAGCGCGAGCTCCCCCGGAAGGGTCCCGACGATGGGCCCGTCCGCGGCCTCGCGCACCCACGCGCCCTCGGGCGAGCCGGTGAGGCGGACGGTGCCGGTGACCAGTGGTAACTCGAAGCGCTCGGTGAGCTCGCGGCCGCGCTGCAGCGTCGCCTCCCGCTGCGAAGGACGATGCCCCTCCTTGCGAACGGTGATCGTGTGCGGCCCGGGAGGAAGCGCGAGCGTCAACGGCGTGCGGCCGCGCAGCCCGAGGTCCTCGCGATCCACGAACACCTCCGCGCCCGGCGGCTCGCTCTCCACCTGCACCAGCGCCACCCGGGGACGGATGCGCTGCAGCGACCTCGCCACCTCGCGCTCGTCGTCGGGGGACAGCGCCTGCCGCGCGAGCTCCGCGTAGTAGCGGTAGGCCTCGTCGTAGCGGCGCGTCGCCTCGAAGCAGCGGGCGATGTTGAAGAGCACGTTCCGGTTGGGCACCAGCCGGTGGGAGAGGAAGTAGTGGCCCAGCGCCTCGTCGTAGCGGCCGCGCGAGAAGGCCTCGTTGCCGCGGGAGAAGGCGAGGTCCGCCTCGTCGGCCGTGTTGTCGGCGGCGAACGCATGACCGGGAAAGGTGAGGGCGCCGGCACAGAAGAACAGCGCGGCGAGCAGCGCGAGAGCGGTGGACGAAAGACGCATGGATTACCGGCCGGTCTTGATCCCCAGCGCCGGCCTCTCCTCCTTCGGACGGTTCGGGGGCCGCCTCTTCAGCTCCACGGTCAGCCCCTGCTCGGGGATGGGCTCCGATGGGCCGAGCGTGAGGCGGTGCGGCTCGTGCCCCGCGAGCGTGAGGACCAGCTCCATCGGAGCGTCGGAGGCGCGCTCGACCTGCAGCGGCGTCTTCCCGAGCACCTGGCCGCCGGCGGTGACCGTGGCGCCTTCGGGACGCGAGGTGAGCGGGATGGAGGTGGGCGCGGCCTCGAGCTCCATCACCGGGAAGGTCTGCGGCGGCGCGGGCGGCTCCGGATGCTCGGCCGGCTGGACCCTCTCGACGATCGCGACCGGGCCTCCGACCGGCGTGGGCGCGCGCTCTCCTCCGAGGCCGGGGATGAGGAACGCCGCCGCCGCTCCGAGGAGGACCAGTGATGCCACCGCGGTCCCGACGAGCACGGTCCGGTTGCGCGAGGAGCGCGGCGCGGACGCGAGCGGCACGGTCAGCGGCCGGGTGACACGGGTGGGCGGCTGCCTGCCTTCGACCTGGCGGCGGCGCGACGCGCTGGTGGAACCGGAGCCGGAGGATGGCCCGGCCTGCTCGTTGAACACGCCGGAGCCGGACCCCGAGAGCTCGTCGAGCGACGAGATGTCGGCCTCGGCGGCGATGCGCTCGGCGTAGAGCGCGCGCATGAACGCGGCGAGGTGCGCGGGCGAGGCGGACAGCCGCTCCTGCACCGCCAGCTCTTCGATCGCCATGCGCAATTCGCCGGCGTCGCGGAAGCGCTTCGAGGGCTCGGCGGAGAGCGCGCGCAGCACGACCGCGTCCAGCGCGCGGGGAAGCGAAGGATCGATGCTCGAGGGCCGCGGCACCTGGCACTCGCGCACCAGCCGCATGGTGACCATGTCCGACTCGCCCTTGAAGAGGCGCTTGCCGGTGAGCAGCTCCCAGAACACCGTCCCCAGCGCGAACTGGTCCGAGGTGTGGTCGTACGGCAGCCCGGCGATCTGCTCGGGGGACATGTACGGGTACTTCCCCTTGAGGATGCCGGTCGCGGTGCGCTGCGAGTTCGACGCCGCGCGCGCCACCCCGAAGTCGATCAGCTTCACGCCCCCGTCGAAGCCCACGAGGACGTTCTGCGGCGACACGTCCCGGTGCACCAGCCGCAGGGGACGGCCGCTCCCATCGGTGGCCTTGTGCGCATGGTCCAGCCCTGCCGCCGCGTCCGCGATGATGCGGAGGATGACCCCGAGCGGGAGCTTCTTCTCCTTCCGCCGCGCCTGACGCTCCACGCGCCGCACGTCCTCGCCGGCCACGTACTCCATCGCCAGGTAGAGGGAGCCGCCCGCCTCGCCCTGATCGAAGATCTGCACCAGGTTCGGGTGATTGAGGGTGGCCGCGAGCCGCGTCTCGTCCTCGAACATGGTGCGGAACTCCTCGTCCTCCACGAGGTGGGGGAGGATCCGCTTGATCACCACCAACTTCTGGAAGCCCTGCTGGGCGGTCCGGGCGAGGAACACCTGACCCATCCCACCGGAAGCGATCTTCTTGAGGAGCTCGTATCGGCCGAAGGCGACTGCCATCCTCGTGGAACCTTACGACAGAAACGTCCGGGTTCGTCTAAACCCCCCTCCACATGTTCCGCCAGACGATCGAGTTCCTCCGCGTAGGTCTTCTCCCGTTCGACGAGGACGTCCGGCCCCTCTACGCGCTGCTCGCGCCGGAGAACCTGCCGGGTGAACGCACCCGCTACATCAACCTCGGCTTCTGGGCCGACGACGCGGTGAAGACCTTCGACGCCGGTGCCACCGCATTGGCCGACCTGCTCGCGCGCGAGGCCTCGCTCGAAGGCGCACGCTCGGTGCTCGATGTCGGCTTCGGCTACGGCGACCAGCTCCTGCGTTGGCTGGACACCGCCGCGCCCGAGCGGCTGGTCGGCGTGAACCTCTCCGCGCCCCAGGTGCAACACGCACAGCAGTTGCTGTCGGCGCATCCGCTGGGTTCCCGAGCGCGGGTGCTGGTGGGTTCCGCGTGCCGGCTCCCGGTGGCGGAGGGGAGCATGGACCGGGTGATCGCGCTGGAGTCCGCCTTCCACTTCTCGCCGCGGACGGACTTCTTCGCCGAGGCCTTCCGCGCCCTCGAGCCGGGCGGCGTCCTGGGCACCGCGGACATCCTCCTCATGCCCGGACAGAGCGTGGGCTGGCCGTTCACCTCCGCCTGGCGCATCCCCACCGCCAACGTCCACGACCGTCACGTCTACGCGCGGCATCTGGAGGCGTGTGGCTTCGTGGACGTGAAGGTCCAGTCCATCCGCGAGCACGTCTTCGGGCCGCTCCTCGACAGGCTCTCGGCGAGGCTCGAGTCCCCGGACGTCGCGGCGCGCATGAACCCGCTGCTGCGCTGGGTGTGCAAGCCGGGCCCCTTCACGCGGAAGGTGCTGGAGCGGTTCGACTACGTGATCGCCACCGCCAGGAAGCCGGAGGGCGCGTAGCGAAGCGCGCTTAGCCGAGCCCGCCCGCACGGGCAGCGTGCACCCTTCAATAGAGCGCGCCCGTGCAAACGCCATCTGGCGGCGGTCGTGGAGCGTGGTAGGGACAGAGGACGTCAGGAGGCGCGGTGGACAACAGCGCGGATCGCGAATTCGACCTGGTGGTGATCGGCAGCGGACCCGGCGGCGAGGGCGCGGCGATGAAGGTCGCCAAGACCGGCGGCAGCGTCGCGGTGGTGGAGCGGCACACCCAGGTGGGCGGCGGCTGCACGCACTGGGCGACCATCCCCAGCAAGGCCCTGCGGCACTCGGTGAACGCGGCGCTGGAGTTCCACCGCAACCCGCTCTTCGCCACCATCTCGGACAACGTCCGCTTCACCTTCCCGCAGCTCCTCCGCGCCGCACAGACGGTCATCCGCAAGCAGGTGACGATGCGGCGGGACTTCTACCTGCGCAACCGCGTCCCCGTCTTCCACGGCACCGCGCGCTTCAAGGACCCGCGTACGGTGGAGGTGCTCGACCCCGAGGGCACCACCTCGCACACGCTGCGGACGAAGCACGTGATCATCGCCACCGGCTCGCGGCCCTACCGCCCGTCGGACGTGGACTTCTCGCACCCGGCCATCCGCGACAGCGACACCATCCTCAAGCTCGAGTCCTCGCCGAAGACGATCACCATCTACGGCGCCGGCGTGGTGGGCTGCGAGTACGCGTCGATCTTCCGCAACCTCGGCGTGAAGGTGAACCTGATCAACAGCCGCGACCGGCTGCTCTCCTTCCTCGACGACGAGATCAGCGACGCGCTCTCGTACCACCTGCGCGACCAGGGCGTGGTCATCCGCCACAACGAAGAGTACGAGCGGGTGGAGCCGCTGGAGGACGGCGTCATCCTCCACCTCAAGAGCGGCAAGAAGATCAAGACCTCGCACCTGCTCTGGGCCCAGGGCCGCACCGGCAACACCGCCGAGCTGCAGCTCCAGAACATCGGGATCAAGGCGGACGGCCGCGGGCAGATCAAGGTGGACGAGCGTTACCGCGTCCCCGAGCAGCCGCACATCTACGCGGTGGGCGACGTGGTCGGCTATCCCGCGCTCGCCTCGGCCTCGTACGACCAGGGCCGCTTCGCCGCCGCGCACCTGCTCGACGAGAAGGTGAACCTGCGGCTCGTGCAGTACATCCCGGTGGGCATCTACACCTCGCCGGAGATCTCCTCGCTCGGGCGCACCGAGAAGGAACTCACCTCGGCCGGGGTGCCGTACGAGGTCGGTCACTCGCCCTTCCGCAGCCTCGCGCGCGCGCAGATCACCGGCAACACGGTGGGGATGCTCAAGCTCCTCTTCCACAGGGAGACGCTGGAGATCCTCGGCATCCACTGCTTCGGAGACCAGGCCGCGGAGATCGTCCACATCGGCCAGGCGATCATGGCGCAGAAGGACGGCGCCAACACCATCGAGTACTTCGCCAACACCACCTTCAACTACCCCACCATGGCCGAGGCCTACCGCGTCGCGGCCCTCAATGGCCTCAACCGGCTGTCGTGAAACCATGAGCGCACGCACTGCAGCCCCGACCCATCTCCTCGAAGGCCTCTGGTCCCGTAACCGGGCGGAGCAGGCCCGCGCCTGGAAGGCGATTTCGGAGGCCACCGAGGCACCCGTCCCCTGGGCCTACGACGTGTGGGACGAGCTCGTCGCGCACCTCGCACCGGATGAGGACGAGCACGCGCGGGCGCTGGCGGCCCAGGCGCTCTGCAACCTCGCGAAGAGCGATCCCGAGGCGCGGATCCTCGAGCAGATCCCGGCCATCCTGCAGGTCAACCGCGACGCGCGCACGGTGGCCGGGCGGCACGTCCTGGGAGAGATCTGGAAGATCGGCGCCGCCGGTCCGCGGCAGTGTTCGCGGCTCCTCTCGGCGCTCGTCCAGCGCTTCGTCGAGTGTGAGCGCGAGCGGAAGGTGCACTTCGTCCGCCTCGACACCATCGCCGCCCTGAACCGGCTGCACAGGGCGGTCTCCGGCGATCAGCGGGCGGACGTGGAGCGGACGGCGCTCGGCCTCATCGACAGCGAGCGGGACATCGAGCGCCGGGAGAAGCTCATCGCCCTGTGGGCGCCGCCGAAGAAGGCCGCCCGGAAGAAGGGCGCGCGCTAGAGCCTTCAGCTCTTGAGCTTGTAGCCGCGCCGCAGCAGCGCCCACGCGAACAGCGTCCCCGCGGAGGCGATCCCCAGCAGCGCCACGAGGCCGATCCAGGGCGGGAAGTCCGACACGCCGAGCATGGCGTAGCGGGTGGCGTCCACCATGTAGACCAGCGGGTTGAAGGAGGAGACCTCCCGCCACGGCGAGGGCAGGCTGGCCACCGAGTAGAAGACGCCGCCGAGGAAGGTGAGCGGCAGCATCACGAAGTTGGGGAAGAAGTTGATCTGCTCGAACTTCTCCGCCCACAGCGCGGCCAGCAGCCCGAGCACCGCGAACGCCCACGACTGCAGGAGCAGCAGCGCCACCAGCATGGCCGGCGAGACGAGGTGGAAGCCGGTGAAGGCGATGGCCACGCCCCAGGTGCACACGCCCACCAGAAGCCCGCGCGCCATCGCCCCGAGCACGAAGCCCAGCAGCAATTCCCCCGCGCGCAACGGCGCCACCAGCAGGTCCACCACCGTCCCCTGCATCTTGTGGATGAAGAGCGACGAGGACGAGTTGAGGAAGCTGTTGTTGGCGATGCCGAGGAAGACGAGCCCTGGCACGATGTACTGCACGTACGGGACACCGCCCACGTCGCTCACCCGTGCGCCGAGCGAGTAGCCGAAGACCACGAAGTAGAGCGTGGTGGTGATGATGGGGGAGAGCACCGTCTGCCCGGGGACCCGCATGAAGCGGCGGATCTCCTTCAGCAAGAGCGTGCGGACCCCGATGGTGTTCATGGCGCGCGTCCTATAGCGCGTCCGGGCTCAGGTCGCAGGCGGACAGTCGTCCGGCGGACCCTGCTCGCGCAGCACCTGGAGGAGGACGTCCTCCAGCCGTGCCGACCGGGTGTCCACCTCCGCCACCGGCAGCCCGGCGTTGTAGAGCGCGCGCAGCAGATCTCCGGAGGGCGCGGTGCCGGCGCGTTCGGTCCAGCTCACCGCCCGGCGGTCGTCGCTCAGGCGGGCGTCCGCGTCGTGCAACAGCGGCGGGAGCGCGGTGACGTCGCCCGAGAACTTCACCTCCACCTGCTTCTCGCCCAGCCGCCGGATGAGCGCGCCCTTCTCCTCCACCAGCAGCAGCCGCCCGCGGTCGATGATGCCCACCCGGTCCGCCAGCTCCTCGGCCTCCTCGAGGTAGTGGGTGGTGAGGACGATCGTCGTCCCCTCGGCCCGGAGCCTGCGCACGTAGTCCCAGAGATCCCTTCGCAGCTCCACGTCCACGCCCGCGGTGGGCTCGTCGAGGAAGAGCAGCTTCGGCTTGTGCACCAGCGCCTTGGCGATGAGCAGCCGCCGCTTCATCCCGCCCGAGAGCGCCCGCGCGATGGTGTCCGCCTTCTCCCACAGGGACAGCGCGCGCAGCACCTCCTCGATCCGCGCAGGGTCCTTCTTCCGCCCGTAGTAGCCGAGCTGGATCTCCAGCGCCTCGCGCGCGGTGAAGAAGGGATCGAAGCTCACCTCCTGCGGCACGAGGCCGATCTCGAAGCGCGGGCCCACCGGATCCTCGGCGAGGTCCGTCCCGAAAACGCGAATGGTCCCTTCGCTTTTGGAGACCATCCCGCACACCGAGCCGATGAGCGTGGTCTTCCCCGCGCCGTTGGGCCCGAGCAGGGCGAAGATCTCCCCCGGCTCGATGCGCAGGGTCACGTCGCACAGCGCCCTGAAGTCACCGTACCGCTTGCCCAGCCCGGTCACCTCCAACGCCGGGACCTCGGAGGCTCGCCTCATCCGGAAGTGCGCTCCCACATGCGCGCGACCGTACATGCCTTGCGGCGGCGGGGGTAACCGACTATTCGCGGCCGCATGGCCGAAAACTTCATCTTCACCATGCAGGATCTCCGCAAGGTCAAGGGCGGCAAGGAGATCCTCAAGGGCATCTACCTCTCCTTCTTCCCGGGCGCGAAGATCGGCGTGCTCGGTCCCAACGGCTCCGGCAAGTCCACGCTGCTGCGGATCATGGCCGGGGTGGACAAGGAGTTCTTCGGCACCGCCCGCCCGGATCCCACCGCGCGCATCGGCTACCTGCCGCAGGAGCCGGAGCTCGATCCCACGCTCGACGTGAAGGGCAACGTGGAGCTGGCGGTGAAGCACGTGCGCGGCCTGCTCGATCGCTTCAACGAGGTGGCCAACGCGTTCGGCGATCCGGATGCGGACATGGACAAGCTGCTCGAGGAGCAGGCGAAGCTGCAGGATCAGATCGACGCCGCCAACGGCTGGGAGCTCGACCGCACGCTCGAGATCGCCATGGACGCGCTCCGTCTGCCGCCCGGGGACAGCGACGTCTCCCGGCTCTCCGGCGGCGAGAAGCGGCGCGTGGCCCTGTGCCGGGTGCTGCTGGAGAAGCCGGACCTGCTCC
>CAZCWA010000199.1:0-2409 GCA_964502265.1 uncultured Myxococcaceae bacterium
CTTCTGCGCCGTGTACCACTCGCGGTAGGTGCGCTTGTCCACCGGCCGTCCGCTCTCGGGCGGCTCGCTGACCCCGTGGTGCAGCACCAGCCAGAGGTGATGCCCGATGCCCGCCAGCAGCAGCAGCGGAAGGACGATCACGTGCAGCGCGAAGAACCTCGAGAGCGTGGCGCCGCCGACCTCGGGGCCGGCGAGGAGGAAGTGGCCCAGCGGCTCGCCCACCAGGGGCACCCGCGCCACGAACTTCGACGCCACCACCACCGTGTAGAGCCCGTTCTCGTCCCAGCGCAGGAGCTGGCCGCTCACCGCCAGGGCCATCACGATCACGAACAGCGCCACGCCCACCAGCCACGTGCCCTCGCGCGGGAACTTGTACGCGCCGGTGAGGTAGACGCGCGCCATGTGCACGAGCATCGCCACCACCATCGCGGAGGCGCCGTAGTAGTGCAGCGCGCGCACCAGCGAGCCGAACGGCGTCGCGGTGATGGCCTCCAGGGTCTCGTGCGCCTGGCCTGCCGAGGGCACGTAGACCGTCGCCAGCGCGATGCCGGTGAGGAGCTGGACGAGCAGCGCGGTGAGCGCGGCGGCGCCGAACACGTAGTACCAGCCGCGCTTGCCGTGGAGCTGCGGCGGCACCTTGTGCGTGCGCAGCTTCTTCACCACCGGCTCGAGCCCCAGCCGATCGACGAGCCACCCGGCGGGCCCCTTCACGCGCCCCGGCCCCGCGTGTTCTCGAACGGGCAGGCACCCGTGGCCTTCGCCTGCTCCGGCGCGCGCCCGGGCGCATCGAGCGGGACCTTCGTCCCGCGCACCTGCACCTCGCTGCCCACCACCCGGATCTCGAGACGATCCATCGGCGCGGGCGGCGGACCGGAGACCACCGCGCCCTCCCGGTTGAACGCTCCGGCGTGGCACGGGCAGAGAAAGAGGTTCGCGCCCTCCTCCCATCGCAGGGGACAGCCGGTGTGCGTGCAGTAGCTGGAGAAGGCGACCCACGCGTCGCCCTCGCGCCGCACGAAGGCGCCGCCGGTGGCCGCGAAGCCCGCCCAGGGCAGCGCCTGCGGATCGACGTGGCGCACCGGCACCGTGTCCCCGTCCGCGAAGTCCTCGATGTTGCCCACCCGCCGCCAGTGGGCGTCCTCCCGGCGGTGGAGCGGCCACAGCAGCAGGCCCACCACCGGAACGCCCAGCGCCGCGCCGATGACGCCCCCGGACCCGAGCAGCAGCGCCCAGTTGAGCCTGCGCCGCGCCTGCGAGACGTGCGGCCGCATCGCGCGGGCGATCCGCTCGTCGTCCTCCACTTCCACGCGCTCGGATTCGTTCTGCTCTTGGGACGGGGACACGAGGCCTTCGACTATCCGGAACGTCCCGCGCGGCTCAAAACGCAGACCTCGGGCGGCGGGCGGGAGTGTCGCGCAGCCCATACTGGCGCGCGCCCAAGTGCCCTCTCACCGACGCGCTTCAGGCCGCGCGCGTGGCCGCCGGGCTCCGCGGCAGTCGCAGGTGGAAGGTGGCGCCGCGTCCTGCGCCCGCGCTCTCACCCCAGATCCGGCCGCCGTGGCGCTCGGCGATCTCCCGGCAGATGTGCAGCCCCAGCCCGAGCCCTCCGAAGTGCCGGTCCGCCGCGTTGTCCGCGCGGAAGAAGGGCTCGAACAACTGCGCCTCGCTCCCCTCCGGGATGCCGATGCCGTCGTCGCTCACCGAGAGCTGCACCGCGTCCTCTTCCTCCGTCAGCGTGAAGACGACCTCGCCGCCCCCGGGCGAGTAGCGCAGCGCGTTCTCGAGCAGGTTCACCACCACCTGCTCCAGCCTGGGCCCGTCCCACACCCCCTCCACGGAACGCTCCGGGCGCACGACCTTCAGACGGCCCGCGTCGTGGGGATGCGCGGCGCGGTGCCGCTCCACCACGTCCTCCACCAGCGCCCCGAGGTCCACCTCGGTGGGCGAGAGCACGAAGCGCCCGGCCTGGATGCGGGCGGTGTCCAGCATGTCCGAGACCAGCAGCGCCAGCCGGTCGGTCTGCCGGTCCAGCCGGTCGAGCATGGTCAGCACCCGCGAAGGCTCCAGCGCCTCGGGTCCGCGGATGAGCAGGCGCCGGAGCGTGTGCGCGGTCGCCTTGAGCGGCGTGAGCGGCGTGCGCAATTCGTGGCTGGCCAGCGAGAGGAACTGGTCGCGGGTGGCCACCGCCGCCTCGAGCTGCTCGTTCTTGCGCCGCAGGTCCACCTCCGCCGCCTGCACCCGGTCCGCCATCCGATCGAAGGCGGCGCCCAGGGCGTCGAGCTCGTCGCCGTCCGGGGAGCGGACCCGCACCGAGAGGTCGCCTTCCGCCAGCGCGGTGGCCGCCATCCGCAGGCGCGCCGCCCGCCGCGTCACCTCCGAGGCCACGAAGCGCGAGACGAGCAGCGCCAG
>CAZCWA010000199.1:2509-8980 GCA_964502265.1 uncultured Myxococcaceae bacterium
CCGCACCAGCGCGCCGGTGCGCACGTCCACGAGCTGGATGGCGTAGTGCTTCGACGCGAGCGTGGGCCGCAGCGAGAGCTCCGGGAGCGAGACCGTCGCCACCAGGACGCCCAGGGTCTCGGCCTCCTTCCGCACCGGCGCCGCCAGGGCCACCCGCCCCATTCCGTCCTTCCCCACGTAGGGCACCGACACGTAGAGGTCGGCCGCGGAGGGGTTGCGCGCCCCGGCGAAGAAGTCGGCCCCGGACTGGTCGTCGCCGAGCGGAACGCGCGGCTCGGTGCGGGCGAGGACCTTCCCTGCCGCGTCCACCAGGAAGACAGCCTCGAGGCCGGTGGTGTGGTGGTGCAGCACCTCGAGGGACAGCTCCACCGCCTCCAGATCCCGGGCGCGCACGGCGGCCGCGAACCCTTTGAGGCGGGCGTGGGCGGTGAGGGCCTCGCGCGCGCTCTGGAAGTGGCTCTGCAGCCATTCGATCTCCGCGTCGGTCGCGGTCTGCGCCTCCTTCAGCGCCAGCGCCTCCACGCTCCCCTGCATCAGCACGCAGGCCACCGCGCCCAGCGCGATGAGCGGCACGCAGGAGGCGATCACCATCCCCCGCCACAGCCGCCAGCTCAGCCCGCGCGGCACGGCCCGGACCCGCTGACCGAGCGCCGCCACGCAGCCGGCGAAGACCGACAGGTAGAGCGCGGCCCCGCTCCAGGAGCGCAGCTCGAGGACCGTCAGCAGCAAGGCCATGAACGGGAGGACCAGCACCGCCACCGCGGTCCGCCACAGACGCGGCCGCTGCCTCCAGAGCCCGGCCCCCAGCAGCGCGCCGGCGCCCAGGAACAGCACCCCCAAAGGCTGCACCACCGGCGAGATCAACCGGTAGGTGTCGGGGGGAAAGAGGCCCGGAAAGAGCGCCATCAGCACGCCGATCCCGAAGGCGGTGGCGGCGAGGAAGGGGAGGAAGGTGGAGCGCGGCGGCCCGCGGCGTCCCAGCGGCGTCTCGAGCGCGATGCCGACGAACAGCAAGGCGTAGATGACCACGCCGGTCACGGCGCCGACCCGGACGTTGCCCTCCCACCAGTAGACGGCCAGCGCGGGCAACAGCAGCGCCCGTCCGAGCGTGTCCAGCCAGCGCGGCCACTCCGGATAGAGCGCGCTCACCCCGAGCAGCAGGCCCGAGGCGAGGAACGCGGTCCCCAGCAGCCGCCCGTAGCCCTGGATGTGGCGGAAGACCGGGGACGAGAACTCGTAGGGCACGTACACGAGCATCACGCCGGCCAGCAGCGCGAACAGGGCAGCCACCCAGGTGGTGCGGAGGGTGGTGCTGGCGTCCTGGACGACGACGTCGGCTCGCATGGCGCGGCGGGGAACGTCTCCCCATCGTTCCTGCGGAGCAATGTCCGCCTCCGGGCGAAGTGCCCTGACCAACAACTCCGGCAGTGCGCTTACAGTGGCTCACATGATTCGCGTCGACGTCGAGGCCCACCCGCTGCTGCAGCCCGCCGCCTTCTCCGCCCGCTTCCCCCGGCCGCTCGGGGAGCTGACCTCTCCGGAGCCGCTGCTCGCGGGGTTGAAGCCGGGCTTCGTCGCGCCCCTGTCGCCGCCGGACGATGCGCTGCGCGGCATGGTGAGGGAGCTGCTGCGTCATGGCGGCTACAAGCCCACCGGCCGCGGAAAGCCGGCCAGCGAGTACCTGCTGCGGGCCACGGCGGAGGGCGCGCTGGGGACCATCAACCTCGCGGTGGACGCCTGCAACGTGGTCTCGCTGCACAGCGGGCTGCCGATCAGCGTGGTCGACCTCGGGCGCGCGAAGCCGCCGTTCAAGGTGGCGATCGCGAAGGCGGACGAGCGGTACGTGTTCAACGCCTCGGGCCAGGAGCTGGACCTCGAGGGGCTGCTCTGCCTCTACGACGCCGAAGGGCCCTGCGCCAACGCGGTGAAGGACGCGCAGCGGACGAAGACCCACGCGGGCACCACGGAGACCCTGGCCTTCGTCTGGGGCACGGTGAAGGCGGACGGGCGCGCCGCGGAGGCCGCGAGCTGGTACCGCGCGTTGCTGGAGGCGGAGGGCGCGGCGTGCGGGGACGTGGCGCTGTCGCCTTCCGGCCCGGCGGCGGTATGAGGGCCGCATGACGACCCTGCCCGAAGCGCTCGCCCAGAGACTCCAGAACTTCTTCGGCGCCCGCGTGGCGGTCCATGGTGAGGACGCCACGCTGAAGGCGGTGGAGGCTCTGGTCGAAGCCGAATCCGCGCGGCGGGGCGAACCGGATCCGGTGAGCGGCGCGTTCCACGGGCTCGCGCTCACCCAGGGCTCGCTGATCAAGCGCGAGTACGACCTCTCCACCCACGGCCACTGGGAGGGCTGGGACGTGGGCGCGGTGATCGTCGACGTGAAGCACCTCATCCGCGTGAACATGGAGCACGGGTTCGCGGCGGGGGACGCGGTGCTCCGGGCGGTGGCCACGGCGCTGCAGGAGAGGTTCCCCAGCGCGCGCGTGGTGCGCATCCACCCGGACGCGTTCGCGGTGCTGCTGCCCCCTTCCGCCGAGGTCGTCATCGAGGCCTCCCTGGAGGCCTCCACCCGCGAGGCGCTGGCCCGCCGGGTGCCGGAGCTGCTCGCCGCCGCGAAGGTGCCGGAGCTGTCCCTCGACTACACGGTGGCGATGCTCCACCTCACGGTGGTGAAGCCGTCGCACTGGCAGGTGCTCGGGCCGCTGCTGTGGGCCGAGTGCGAGCGCGCGCTCACCCTCGCCTCGCGCGGGATGGCGAGCGGGGTGCAGCGGCGGCGGGTGGAGCTGGACGCGGCGGTGTAGCCCGCGCCCGCTCTCTGGACGTTTCAGCCGCGGTCGGCGCCGGCGAGCTTCTCCGAGGCCTCGCTGCGCAAGGGCTGCTTCGGCGTTCCGGCCCACGCGCGGAGGGAGGCACGCCACAGCGCGCGCTCGTGGAAGTCGCCGCGGGCGCGGATGCCCTCCATGCCGCCGCGCGCGAAGAGCGTCTCCAGCATCGGCTCGAGCTGCCGCCCGTACAGGCGCATGCAGTCCTCGGGGTGCACGCCCGGCCACGAGTAGCAGGTCACCGTGGTCCGCCGGTGGGTGCTGTCGATCTCCTTCGGCACCGTCTCGTCCCACTTCGGATCCGAGGGCGAGAAGGTCCACTGATCCAGGCTCCCGCGGGGGATGCCCTCGAGGCTGCGCACGGTGCGCGGCGTCACGTCGAGGATGTACGGGTCCACCACCAGGTCGCACACCACCGCGTGCTGCGGCAGCCACTGCAGCCAGGCGTTGGGGACCAGCGGCTCGGAGGTGGTGCTGCGCTGGGTCGCGTCCACCAGCACGTCCGTCTGCTGGAAGCGGTCGCGCATGGTGCGCCAGCGCCCGGTGAGGTTGCGGCCCAGCACCGTCACCTCCACGCCGGGCAGCCCGCGCGCGTCGAAGCGCTCGGCCCGGTCGCGGTTGCCGTACTTCGTGGCCGCCTCCACCGCGTGCTTGCCCACCAGCCCCGCGCCCATCACCGTCACCCGGATGGGCGAGCGGCCGTCGTCGGTGAGCTGCGGATAGGTCTCCTCCAGCGCGTCGAAGGCGGCCTCCACGCCGTTCCACGCCACCGCGCGCATGTTCTCCACCAGCCGCTTGCCGTCGTCGTCGGCGATGGAGTCGAGCGAGATGGCCTCCAGCCCCAGGTCCCGCATCCGCTCGATGCGGTTGGGCCGCGTGGGGAAGTGGATCATCGAGATGAGCGTGGCGCCCGGCTTCAGCTTCTCCAGCTCCGGCAGCTCGGGGCAGCGCAGGACCAGCACCACGTCCTGCCGGTACGCCTCCTCGTGCGAGACCACGTGCACCTTCGGCGAGATGCGCGCGTAGTCCGCGTCGGCGTAGCCCATCCCGGAGCCGATCCCGCTCTCCACGTAGACGTCCACCCCGAGCCGGGTCACCTGCCGCACGAGGTCGGGAAGGAAGTCCCTCCGCTCGCCCGGCTCCTTGTGCATACGGGGCAGCCCGAGCGTGAGTGCGCGTTCGTTCATGGGGTTCTCCTCGGTGAAGGGTTGCGAAAGCCCCGCCCGACGGCACCCGCGAGGGGCGCGCGCTCGGCGTGATCGGAGCTGTCCGACCCATACGCCAATGGAGTTGTTTTGCATACATACGAATCGCTGGGCAGGCGGCCAGGCGTCAGCGCGCGGGCGTCCAGCGGGCCACGTCTGCGCGGGCGACGGCGCGTTCGTAGAGGCTGCCCCGCTCCGGATCGAGATCGTCCAGGCTGGGCACATCGAGCATCACCCGGAGGATCGGCTCCACCTGCCGCCCGTAGAGGTCCATGCACGCGCGCGGCTCCACGCCCGGCCACGCGTAGCAGGAGAGCGCGGTGCGGCGGTGGGTGCGATCGATGCGCGGGTCCATCCGCTCGTAGATCGGATCGTCCGGAGGGAAGACGTACTGGTCGAGGTTCCCCTCGGGCACGCCCTCGATCCCCTTCACCGACGGCGGGTCCCGGCCGAAGTCGTAGGGATCCACCGCGAGGTCCACCACCACCGCGTGCGCGGGCAGCGCGGAAAGCCACGCGTTGGGGACGATGTACTTCGAGGCGTCCGGCCGCGCGGTGGCGTCCACCAGCAGGTCCGTCTGCGCCAGACGCTCCTGCATGTACGACGCGTGCCGGGTGAGGTCGAAGTCGATGGTGGTGACCTCCACGCCGGGCACCCCGCGCGCCACCAGCTCGTTGCGCCAGAACGGGTCGCCATACCGGATGGCCGCGCGCGCCGCGTGTCCTCCCACCGCGCCGGCGCCGATGATCGTCACCCGCAGCGGCCCGCGGCCGGGGTCCTCGAAGCGCGGGTGCTGACGGGCCAGCTCGCGCATCCCGGCGCGCACGCCGTTCCAGCCCACCGCCTCGAGGTTCTGCACCAGCCGGCAGTGCGAATCGTCCACCAGCGAGTCGAGGCTCACCGCCCGCACGCCCAGCTCCCGCAGCAGGGCCACCCGTCCGGGCCTCGTGGGGAAGTGGAACATCGAGAGCATGCTCGCCCCCCGCCGCACCTTCCGCAGCGCGTCCTCGAGCGGGCAGCGCAGCACCACCACCACGTCCTGCGCGAGGCACTCGTCGTAGGCGGCGAAGCGGACCTTCGGCGAGGCGCGCCGGTAGTCGTCGTCGCACAGGCCCATCCCCTGCCCGTAGCCCTGCTCCAGCACCAGCTCGCCTGCGCCGGCGCGGTCGAGGAACGTCATCAGCGAGGGCAGGAAGTCGCGCCGCTCGCCCGCCTCCTTGTGCATCCGCGGGAACCCGATGGTGCGCATGGTGGCGGTGGAACCTATCTCAGGCCCGGACGATGGGCTTGTACTTGATGCGCTTGGGCTGCAGCGCCTCGGCCCCGAGCCGCTTGCGCTTGTCGGCCTCGTAGTCCTCGAAGTTCCCCTCGAAGAAGAAGACGCGGCTGTCCCCCTCGAAGGCGAGGATGTGGGTGGCCACGCGGTCGAGGAACCAGCGGTCGTGGCTGATGATCACCGCACAGCCGGCGAACTCCTCGAGTCCTGCCTCCAGCGAGCGGAGGGTCTCCACGTCGAGGTCGTTGGTGGGCTCGTCGAGGAGGACGACGTTGGCGCCCTGCTTGAGCGTCTTGGCCAGGTGGACGCGGTTGCGCTCGCCGCCGGAGAGGTCCTTCACCCGCTTCTGCTGGTCTGCGCCCTTGAACGCGAACGAGGCGAGGTACGCGCGCGAGGGCATCTTCCTCCCCTGCCCCAGCTCCACGAAGTCCAGCCCGTCGGAGACCTCCTCGAAGACGGTCTTGTCCCCATCCAGCGCGGCGCGGCTCTGGTCCACGTACGCCAGCTTCACCGAGTCGCCCACACGGAAGTCACCGGCGTCCGCCTTCTCCTTGCCGGTGATGAGGTTGAAGAGCGTGGTCTTGCCCGCGCCGTTGGGGCCGATCACGCCGACAATGGAGCCGGGCGCGAGCTTGAAGTCGAGGTCCTCGAAGAGCAGCCGGTCGCCGAACGCCTTCTTCACCCCGCGCGCTTCGATCACCAGGCCCCCGAGCTTGGGCCCGGGCGGGATGTAGATCTCCCCGGTGTTCTCGCGGTCCTTCGGGCCGGCGGCGAGCATCTCCTCGTAGCGGGACAGACGCGCCTTGCCCTTGGCCTGCCGCGCCTTCTGCGAGGAGTTGACCCACTCGAGCTCGCGGGCGAGCGCCTTCTGCCGCGCGGACTCCTGCTTCTCCTCCTGCTCGAGCCGCTTCTTCTTCTGCTCCATCCACGAGGAGTAGTTGCCCTTCCAGGGGACCCCTTCGCCGCGGTCGAGCTCGAGGATCCAGCCCGCCACGTTGTCGAGGAAGTAGCGGTCGTGGGTGACGCACACGATGGTGCCGGGGAACTCCTTCAGGGCCTGCTCCAGCCACGCCACGCTCTCCGCGTCGAGGTGGTTGGTGGGCTCGTCGAGCAGGAGCAGGTCCGGCTTCTCCAGCAGCACCCGGCACAGGGCCACGCGCCGCTTCTC
>CAZCWA010000200.1:0-6859 GCA_964502265.1 uncultured Myxococcaceae bacterium
ACTCGGAGGTGAGGGACAGCTCGAGCCTGCCCTCGAGCTTCAGGCGGAGCAGGTGTCCCGCGAAGCGCTCTCCCTCGTCACGGGTGAGGAGGCTGCGGAACTGCGCGCCGTCGCGCTTCTCCACCTCCAGCACGGGGCCGCGCTGGAGCAACCGGTAGAACTCGTCTCCCACCGGCACCGGCACCTGCCCCTTCACCGGGAGGAAGGTGCCGCTTGCGCGCGTGAGTTCCTCCAACCCCGCCGCGTCCGGGCGCAGGGCCTCCGGAGCGTTGGCCACGCCCTCGTCCGGGTAGAGCGTGGGCGGCTCGCGGCCGAGGTCGTCGGTCGCATCGTCGAAGAGGTAGCCGTAGCGGGTGGGCGCCTTGCCTGCGTTGAGCGCGAAGAGCAGCAGCACCGCCTCGTCCGGGCCGGGCCTCCCCACGTGGAGGATGGTCCGCCCGCCTGCCACCGTCCGTAGGAGCAGCCGCACGTGGGGCTTCACCTGCGCCGAGACCGCGGCGATCCGCTCGAGCGCCGCGGCTCGGATCCGCGCGACGGCGTGGTCGAAGTGGGCGGCCTCGGCGGCGACCTCAGACTCCCCTGCCTCGCGCGCGCGCCGGAGCTTCTCCTCCGTCTCCCGGAGGAAGGCCTGCAGCCCGTCCCCGGTGCCGGTGGTGGCCAACGCCTGCGCCGGTGAGGCCGCCTGCGCAGGACCTGCCGCCGCGCGCACCGCCCCGAGGAGGAAGCCGCCCTGCTCGTCGATCTTCCGCCGTTCCCCGGCGCAGCGCAGGAGGAAGGCCGCGTGCTCCACCCGGAGCTCGGCCCACGCGTCGTAGGCCTGTTCGATGGTCTCCGCCGCGTCCAGCCGCAGGAGGGCGGACGCCGCCGCGGCCTGGGCGGTGATTCCGGACGGGGTGAGCGGGCTTCGTGACATGAGAACGCGAGCGTAGCGCGGAAGCCCGGGGGGCCTCACGCATACGCTCGCGTCGGGGTTTCGCCCAGGCTGCGGGCTACGAGGCGGAGCGGCGCTCCTGCGGGAGGTCGCGGGCGCCCGGGGTGTTGCCGACGAGGGTGTCCCCGGTGGAGAGCCGGCTCTGCAGGTCCTGGCGGAGCTCGCGGCCGCTCTTGGGCGCCAGCATCAGGCCCAGCCCCGCGCCCACCAGCAGGCCCACCGAGAACATCCCCACCGCGGGGAGGAGGTAGTCCATCGTGCTGCGGCGCTCCTCCACGCCGAACACCTTGAGGATGTCGTCCTTCTCCAGCGACGAGAGCTGCTTCCGAAGATCCTTCAGGTCCATGGTCGTCCCTCCTTCTGTTGGTGTTGCGCCGTGACTGCCGTTGCCTAGCCCTGCGTGTCCTGCCCGCCGTAGCCGCCGCCGCCCTCACGCGAGGCGCGCCCGGCCATGTTCTCCACCGCCGCCTCGGCCATGCCGAGCAGCTCGTCCTTCACCAGCGGCAGCGCCGCCAGCTTCATCCCCAGCCGGACCACCCGCGCGGTGGTGGGGGTGAAGAGCCCGCCGCCGAGGACGTAGCCCACCCCGAAGGCCGCCAGCACCATCCCGAAAGGGTGACGCTCCACCCGGCCGCGCAGATCCAGCGTCTCGCCGATCTGGTTCACCGCTCCGCGCGCCTCCTCCATCAACTGCTGCGCGGACTGCCCCACGTTGTCGAACTGCTGGCCGATCCCGGGCCCGCCACCGTTCATGTGTCCGTTCCCCTGTCCCTCGTTCGCGTTCATGTCCAGACCTCAGCGCCGCGCCGCGAGCTTGCCCACCACGAAGCCCAGCGCCACCGCGCCCAGAAGGCAGGTGCCGGGGTTCTCGCGGATGAACGTCGCCGCGCGGCGGTTGAGCTCGTTGAGGTTCTCGCGCGCCTGCATCAACCCCGGCCCGAGCTGCGCCTGAAGCTCCCGCGCCCGATCCTGCAGCTCCTGCTGCGTCCTCTGCGTGTCCATGTCCAAGACTCCTTCCGTCCCAGGGTGAATGCGCTACCGGCGCCTGCCGCCGCTTGCGCCGATGATGAATCCGAGCGTGAACGCGCCGATGAGGAAGGGCGCGGGGTTCGTCCTCACCCACTCGCGCCAGTCCACCGTCCGGTGAAGCTCCGCGCGCAGGGTCTGGACCGAGAGCGCCAGCTCCGCCCGCGTGCGCTCGATGTCCGCGCGGATCCGCTCCGGAGAACGCGCCCCGTCCTCCACGCGCGAGAGGGCCGAACCTCCGTTACGCGCCAAGGGTCTTCTCCCCTTCCGCGTCCGCCTTCACCGCGAGCAGCACCTCGACCGGCACCGGATCGGTGGCGGCGTGGGTGAGCTGCTGCGCGGTCCTCTGCGCCTGCGCGCGCGACTCGCCCAGCACCGGCGGCCTCGATTGGAGCTTCTTCAGGGCCATCGACGTCCCCACCGCGCCCGCGGCCACGTTGAGCCCGCCCACGAGGAGGAGCGCCGCCCACACCGGCATCACGAGTGCGAGCGCCGCCGAGAGCGCGCCGCAGAGGAAGAGGTAGCCCACCAGCAGCAGGGGCGCGAAGGCGGCGACCTTCACCACCTCCTGCCCGAAGGCCCGCGCGTCCGCCCGGAGCTCCGCCTGCGCGAGCGCGAGGTGGTCCGCCACCAGCCGCGAGAAGCCGTCCGTCAGCCGCGCCAGGGCCGCGCCGAGCCCGGTCCGATCCTGCGGGTCCGCGGTGGTGGGCCTGTGCCCGGGGGTCTGTGTTCCGTGTCCGTTCGCGCTGCGCTGCATCGTGCCGTTCCGTTGTCCTTCGGGCGGCCGAAGCTAGGCAGCGGGGGACGGGGGCACAACCGCGGTCGCGGCGAAAGGTGCCTCAGGCGACGATCTGAACGGGGTACTGCGGCACGACCTGTTCCTCGCGAACGGTCCGGAAGCGCATCACCAGGGGGAGGTGATCCGAGGCCACCTTGGCCGTCTCCGAGCGGTGCGCGTGCAGCGAGACCGGCTCCACGCCGGCGTCGACGAACATGCGGTCCAGACGGAGCATCGGCATCCGGGAGGGGTAGGTGCGCTCGCCGCGGCGGACCATGTGCGCCACGTCGCGGATGGCGCTGCGCACCATGCAGGGCACAGGTCCGTTGAGCCAGTAGTTGAAGTCGCCGCAGACCACGACCGGATCCGGCCGGATCGCGTCGCGGAGGATGTCGGCGGAGAGCAGCAGGGCCTCCTGGCGCCGGCGCTCGCGGGTGGACAGCCCCAGGTGCACGCTGAAGACGTGCAGCAGCTTGCCGGAGCCGGTGTCGAGGTCCGCGCGGAGGGCGCCTCGCGGCTCCTTCTTCTCCACCGAGATGTCGTAGTTCTTCGTCTTCACGATCGGCAGCCGGCTGAGGATCGCGTTGCCGTAGCGCCGGCCGTCGCGGACCACGTTGGGCCCGTAGGCCATGTGCATCCCCAGCATCGCCGCGAGGTCCTCGGGGTGGTTCGCGGAGCCGGTGCGGCCCTGGAAGTCCCCCACCTCCTGCAGCGCGACGACGTCCGCGCCCACCTCCCCGATGACCGTGGCGACCCGGGCGAGGTCGAACCTGCCGTCGGTGCCGATGCCGCTGTGGATGTTGTAGCTCGCGAGCGTGAGATCCATGCGCCGCTCGAAACCGGCGGCGGAGGCAGGAAAATTCTCCTCCTCTCGCCTTCCGGAATCGAGCGGCGGCAGGCGGCCATGCGGCCGGTCTCCTCCCCGCTATGCGTGGTGCGGCCGCAGCCGGCCCACCGCGAGCATCATCACGTCCAGCGGCAGCCGCGCGAGCTTCACGCCTGCGGTGCTCACGTCCTTCAGCCCGCCGCGCAGCATGCTCCAGTAGCGCTGCGCGTCCCCCACCACGTCGCTGAGCGCGGACTGCGGCGGCGCCTCGGTGGAGGGTGGCACCGAGCCTATCGGCGCCCCCCGCGTCACGTGCTCGAGCACCTGGTGGCGGCTCTGCAGGGTGGCCTCGGGAGACTGCGCGCCGGCCTTCTTCTTTCCGCCCGTCTTCGCGCCGGTCGCCTGCGCGGTCTTGCGGCGGGGCGGGTCGTCGAGCGCGCCGTCCTGCCGGGCGAGCTCCTCCAGCTCCCGCTCCATCGCGCGGGCCTGGTACATCTCCTCCGTCTTGGCGAAGCGCTTGCCGTAGCTGAACCGCGTCGCGCTCTCGGGCAGGTTCTGGCTGTCCTTCGCCACCTGCTCCGCGTCCTGCTCGAACGTTCTCCCCCCTCGCGCCATCTCCCCTCCTGGTGCCTGTTCACCTGAAAGGTAGGCAGCGCGGCGCCACGGTGAACCCACCGCCGTCCGCCGCCTGACATGCCGTCATCCGGCGCCGGCCGCCCGGCAGCCGGCCGAGTGCGCTAGAAGAGACGGATCATGCTCAGCGCCTCCGCCGCCGCCCTCCTCGCCGCCACGCTGCTCGCGCAGAAGGCACAGCCCTCCTCCCCGCCGCCGCGTCCCTACGACGTCCAGCACTACCGCATCGAGCTGCGTCTTCAGAACGACGGCGCCTTCGAGAACGAGGTGCAGGTCACCCTCGTTCCTTCGCGCGCGTTGCCCTCGGTGGAGCTGGACAGCCACGGCCTCGACATCCGGGCGGTGACCCTGGGCGGGGTGGAGGTCCCCTTCGCGGTGGAGGACGACGCTTCGGCGCGCACCGGCACCCTCACGCTGCGTCCTCAGAAGGCGCTCCCGGCGAAGCAGCCGGCGACCTTCACCATCCGGTACCGGGGCAGCGCGGCCACCGCCCATGAAGGCTTCTTCCGCGTGACCGACCCGTCGGCCGGGAAGGACGCGTTGCCGTACTACTTCACCCACTTCCAGACCGACCACGCGCGCAGGTTCTTCCCCTCCAACGACCGGCCGGACGACAAGGCCACCTCCGAGCTCTTCGCCGTCGTCGATGGGCGCTACACCGTGCTCTCCAACGGGGAGAAGGTGCTGGACGAGGCGTTTACCTCCGAGAACGGGGACAACCTGCGCCGGGTGCACTGGAAGCAGCAGACGCCGCACTCGACCTACCTGGTGGCGGTGGCGGTGGGGCAGTTCGAGGGCGTTCCGCTGTCCGCGGCCGCGCCCGCCACGCTGTGGGTCCAGCCGGGCCGCAAGGACCGCCTCCACTGGGGCGCGCAGGCCACCGAGCACGCGCTCTCGTTCCAGCAGAACTACCTCGGGGTGAAGTACCCGTGGGCGAAGTACGACCAGGTCTCGGTGCCGCAGTTCATGTGGGGCGGCATGGAGAACACGTCCCTGGTGATGATGCGCGAGAACGGGCTGGTGCTGGAGGAGAAGCACTACATCCATGGGCGCACGCGGATCTCGTCCCTCGTCGCGCACGAGCTGGCGCACCAGTGGTTCGGCGACCTCGTCACCTGCCGCGACTGGTCGGACACCTGGCTCAACGAGGGCTTCGCCACCTTCATGACCTGGAAGACCGAGGAGGCCTTCTACGAGAACGAGCTCTCGGCCGTTCACCGCTTCGTGCGCATCCACGACGACTACTTCCGCGAGGAGGACGGCCCGCGCTCGCGGCCGCTGGTCAACCGGACCGGGCCCGCGCGCGAGAGCTTCGGCGCCACCTCCTACACCAAGGGCGCCTCCGTGCTGCGGATGCTCGAGCACTGGGTGGGCAAGGAGCAGTTCAAGAAGGGGCTCAAGGCGTACCTCGAGGCGTACGCGCACCAGAACGCCACCAGCGAGCAGTTCTTCGACACCTTCATGAAGGCCACCGGGACCCAGAAGGAGCTGCGGCCGTTCCGCGACGCGTGGCTCTACAAGCGCGGCTACCCGGTGGTGACGGCGCAGACGCGCTGGGAGGGCGGCGCGGTGCACGTGACGATCACCCAGAAGCCGAACCACGACGGGGAGAAGGGCCACTTCGTCTTCAAGCTGCCGGTGGTCTTCGGCCGCGACGGCGCCACGTCGTTCGCGAAGGCGGAGACGATCCTCGTGGACAGGCCGCAAGTGACCGCGCGGTTCGAGCTGCCCGCCGCGCCGCAGTGGGTGAACTGGAACCAGGACGGGGTGGCGCTGGTGAAGGTGCAGCCCCACCTCATCGGCGAGCAGGCCTGGACCCTGGCCGCGCGGCACGAGAAGGACCCGGTGTGGCGGACGCAGGCGCTCTTCGTGCTGATGGGCACGCTCGGTGACAAGGGGGCGAAGGAGCTGAAGGTCCCCACCGACGCGGCGATGGACGCGCTGATGCACGCGCTGCGCAACGACGCGTCCCCGTACGTGCGGCACGCGGTGCTGGAGCGGCTGGCGCGGTCGAGGTGGAAGCGGCTCCCCGAGAGCCTCGCGCCGGTGGTGCTGGAGCTGGCGAAGTCGCCGCAGGGGCTGGCGGAGGACGCGCTGGGGCGGGTGCGCGTGCGCCGGGCGGCAATGGCGGCGCTGGGCAAGTTCGACCACAAGGCCGGCCGGCAGTACCTGATCGATGGCGTGATGAGCGCCGAGCTGGATCTGAACTACCTGCCGGCGATGGCGCAGGGCGTGGCGAACCTCGGGGACTCGGTGGCGCTGGCCACGCTCAACGCCGCGGTGAGCCGCGCGAAGTCCCGCGGATACGCCTACTACAAGGAGCTGGGCGTCGCGCTCGGGGCGTTCCCCGGGGCGGACGTGGTGCCGTCGATCGCGGCGCTGCTCGACGAGAACGGCGGCAACGCGGAGCTGGTCTCGGACCTGATGCGGATGGTGGTGGAGAACCCGGGGCTCAAGGAGTCCGCCGCGTGGGCGGCCTTCGTGCAGCGCTTCGTGGTGAGCGACTCGCGCTTCGGCGACGACGCACGGGCGCGCGTCCTGCGCAGCCTCGACAGCGTGCGCACCGACGAGGCGAAGGCGGCGCTGAAGGCGGTGGCCGAAGGGGCCCAGAGCACCCACCTCGTCCAGAGCGCCTCGCGCGTGCTGGCGCGGAACTTCCCCGAGG
>CAZCWA010000200.1:6959-8980 GCA_964502265.1 uncultured Myxococcaceae bacterium
CTTCCCTTCCCCTCTCCGTGTACGCCGCGCTCGGCGTGCTCGCGCTGGGCGCCGCCTGCGGTCCCACGGACGAGAACGGCGACGGCATCGCCGACGAGATCCGCACGCCCGACAGCGTGTCGTTGGTCGCGCCCTCCAAGCCGATGGGGAGCGTCTCCGGGCAGGTGCTGACCATGGGCCTGGCGCCGCTCGCCGACGCGCAGGTGACGCTGAACGTGGGCGCGCCCGGCGAGGACGGCCTGCGCGCGGTGCAGACCGACGCGCAGGGTGAGTTCCGCTTCCACAAGGTCCCCGCCGGCGCGCAGGTGCTGGTGACGATCAGCAAGGAGGGCTTCGGCACCGCCCGGCAGCGGGTGGTGGTGCCGTCCTCGGCCGGCAACTTCCCCATCAACGACGGCAACGCGGTGGTGGGCCCGTTCGCGTTGGCGAAGCTCGACCAGACCGTGCGGCTCTTGGTGATCGACCACGCGGGACGTCCGGCCCGGGGCGCGCGCGCCAGCGTGATGGCCTCGCCGGCCGCGTCGGCGCTGAGCGAGTTCGGCCTCTTCGGCAACGGCCAGGGCGGGGTGCTGGTCGAGGCCACGGCGGACGACGCGGGCCTGGTCACCTTCTCCGGCCTTCCCAACGCGGCCGAGCTGCAGCGGGTGGGCGGGCGCTACGACGTGCACGTGCTGCCGATCGACCGGGACGGCGACGGGGTGATCGACTCCGCGGGCCGCTTCCTCACCTACAACGCGCAGCTGATCGCGAACGACCCCAGCCCGCGGGTGGTGAAGCTCGACGACGCGCGCGAGCCCGGTTCCCTGCAGCTCCTCACCTCCAACGTGCCCTCGCTCACGCAGGGCGGCAGCCCGCCGAACCAGAACTTCCTCGGGGCCGGCGAGTCGATCCACCTCGTGTTCAACCAGGCGGTGGCCGGCAAGAGCGTGCAGGCCGAGCTGACCGACGAGTACGCGAAGCAGAGCCTCAACCTCGGCGTGACCGTGGGCGCGCAGGGCAACGTGGTCACCCTCACCCCGGGCAGCACCATCGAGGCCGGGCGCGAGTACAACCTCAACGTCCGCCTCGTCTCGCAGGACAGCGGCGCGACCTTCACCGCCTTCGGCTACTTCTTCGGCGGCGACCCGAACACCGCCATCCCGCCCATGCTGCACTCGGTGACCTACGAGCGGGCTGCCGGGCCGCTCACCTTCGGTGACCTGATCTCGGCGAACATCACGGTGCCGGTGGCACAGGTGGGCGGCTCCCCCTACGTGCACCTCTTCTTCAACTTCGACCTCAACGGGAACCTGGTGCTCGGGGACGCGCCCGGCGAGCTGGGCCACGACCAGGGCATCCTCCTCTCCCCCTCCGAGCCGATGGGCACCGAGAGCGACAGCCGGTTCGCCCTCAAGGCGTCCGGCTACACCACCCGGCTGCGCGGGCAGTACCTGGGCATGGCCAACGTCCCGTCCGGGACCCAGGTCCGGATCCGCTTCGACCGCAACCAGGCCTCCCTGGGCAGCTACCACACGATCTGGGGCGAGCCGCTCACCCAGGAGTTCTCGGCCGGAATCTCGCAGGCGCAGTAGGGGTTCGTCCGTCCACGATGCTCCGTCCCCTGCTCGCCGCCGCCTTCGTCCTCGGGTCCGTTCCCCTCGCCGCGGAGGCGGCCGGGCTGACCGTCTCGCCTGCCGAGGCGCGGCCGGGGGACCTCGTGGTCCTCTCGCTGCCGCTCGGTGAAGAAGGTTGTCCCGAGGGTTCGGCGGGCGAGCGGGCGGTCCGGTTCCACCCGCTCGGCGGCAAGTGCCAGGCGCTCCTGCCGCTCCCGGCCGAGCACAAGCCGGGGAAGGTGCCGGTGCGGCTCGGGCCTTCGGCGAAGGGCAGGAAGGCCCCTCCGGTGGTGGCGGAGCTGACCGTGCTGCCGCCGGCCTTCAACGTGCGCGAGCTCAAGGTGGCGAGGAAGTACGTCGCCCCGCCGAAGTCGGTGCGCCAGCGGATGGCGAAGGACCGCAAGGCGTTCGCGGACGCGTTCGCCCAGC
>CAZCWA010000201.1:0-8977 GCA_964502265.1 uncultured Myxococcaceae bacterium
CTGCGCGCTGCTCGGGCGTCAGGTTCTCCGCCGCCCAGCGCGCAATCGCGAACTCGGGGTGCCGGGTCGCGTCGCCGGTGGAGACGTGGTTGTGGTCCTCGAAGAGCACCTTGCCGTCTGGACCGACCAGAACGGATCCGAAGGGCTGGTCACCTGCTTCCAGTGCCGCGCGCGCGAGTTCGACGCAGCGGCGCAGGTGGGAGCGATCCACTTCATCGATCATGGAGTCACCTCGGGCGGAGGGATGGGACGGAGGAGAGGTCAGACGCTGCCAGCGCGGGTCTGGCCTGTCACTCCCTCCCGAACCACCGGCCGAGACGATGCTCGACTTCGTCGGACGAGAGGGTGCGCCCTTGCTCCACCTCCCGCCGCCCGCGCTCGACCTTCTCGAGGACGCAGATGTGGTGCTGGATGTGCTCGCACGAGACGTCCTCGGGGAGGCGCTCCAGCAGGCGACGTACCTTCTCCTTGGGCGTCTCCATCACCGGGAGCGTAGGCCTCGAGTCGCTCGGCTGCCGCGGGACGTGTCCTCGTCCAGACGCGCCGAGCTCGCGCCTACGCCACTTCGGCGAGTGCGTCCCTCAGCAGGCGCATGGCCTCGGCGTGGAGCTGGCACACGCGGGCTTCGCTGAGCTCCAGGGCGCGGGCGATCTCGCGGTAGGTGAGTCCCTCCACGTAATAGAGCGACACCAGGGTGGCGAGGCGCTCGGGCAGCTTCGACACGGCCTGCGCGAGCCGGTGGGCGGTCTCTTCCCGCTCGTAGCGTTCGTCGGCGGCGGGGCCTCCGAAGGCGAGCTGGAGTTCGGGCACCAGCGGCATGGCGGGCGCGGTGACCCCTTCGAGGTGCGCGACCTCTTCGGGATCGATCCCCACCTCCTCGGCGATGGCGACCACGTCCGGGGGATTCCCTCCCGCGCGGTGGGTGAGCTTCTCCTTCGCGTCGGCGACCTTGTCCGCCACGTCGCGCATGCGGCGGGGGAGGTGGTCCATCTTGCGCAGCTCGTCGAGCATGGCGCCGCGGATCCGGTGCTCGACGAAGGACTCGAACTTCACCGCGCGCGAGGCGTCGAAGCGGGCGGCGGCTTCGAGCAGCCCGAGCGCGCCGGCGGACCAGAGATCTCCGGGCGACACCGCGCCCTGGGTCCTGCCGGCGATGCGGCGCGCGAGCATGTCGATCACCGGCGTGAACTGGCGGATCAGCGCGTCGTCGTCGCGGCGCTGGGAGGCGGCGTAGGCACGTGCGGCTCGGTGCATGGCTTATCTCGCGGAGGCGACGGACTCGCGCAGGAGCTGGCCCCAGAGGAACTTGAGGCCGCCCAGGGGGAGCGCGCCCTGCGGCTCGCGGAAGACCGCCTGCTCGACCGCGGCGATGGCGCGGCTGGCGGGCGAGTGGGGATAGAGCTGGACGATGGGCCGTTGCGCCACGGTGGCGCGGTGCACGTTCTCGTCGCGCGGGATGGCGCCGGCGAAGCGGAGCTGCACGTCGAGGAACCGCGTGCACACGGTGGACAGCCGGTCGAAGGTGTCGCGCGCGGGGCCGGGCTGGCTCACGTTCACCACCACGGCGAACTCGCGCACGCCCGCCTTCAGCCGCAAGGTCTTCACCGCCGCGTACGCATCCGACAACGACGTCGGCTCGGGCTGGACCACGAGCAGGACCTGCTGCCCGGACCCGGCGAAGAACACGGTGTTCTCCCCGATGCCCGAGGGCGCATCGACGATCACGAGGTCGAAGCGATCCTCCAGCGCCTCCATCAGGGACACGAGCTGCAGCTTGTCCACGTCGGCAAGGCGGGTGAGCGCGGGCAGGCCGTGGCCGGCGGAGAGGATCCGGATCCCGTTGGGGCCCTCGGAGAGCGCCTCGTCGAGGCTCACGCTCCCGTCGATCACCTGGCCGATGTGGTGCCGCGGGGTGATCCCGAAGAGCAGCTCCACGTTGGCGAGCCCGAGGTCTCCGTCCACCACGAGCACCCGCTGCCCCTTCGCCGCCGCCAGCGCCGCGAGGTTCGCCGAGAGCTGCGTCTTGCCCACGCCGCCCTTGCCGCTCGCCACGCCGATCACCCGGAGCGCCTTGTGGCCCCGCATCTGCTCGCGCAGTCCCATCGCCTGGTCCATGTCAGCTCCCCACCTGCGCCTGCCGTCCGCCGCGCACCGAGGGCCAGCGGCCCACCACGCGCTCGAGCAGCGCCGCGCCGTCCGCCGCGTGCAGATCCTCCGGGACCCGCTGCCCGTCGGTGAGCGCGGAGAGGGGCTTGCCCAGCTTCAGCGCCAGCCCCGCCCAGCTCGCGGGCAGCGCGGCCTCGTCGAGCTTGGTGACGATCAGGCGATCGGGGCTCAGCGGCCGGTACTTCTCCGCGATCGCCAACAGGTCCTTCGGACCGGACGCGGCGCTCGCCACCAGGTTGAGTTGCACGCCGGGCACCGCGCGGAGGAACTCGGCCTGCTTGAGCACGGCGTCGCTGAGCGAGCGGCCCGCGGTGTCGATGAGCACGAGGTCCGCGCGGGAGGTCGCATCCAGGGCGCGCTGGAGCTCGGCGCGGTCCTTCGCCACATAGGTGGGCACGCGCATGATCTCGCCGTAGCGGGCGATCTGCTCGCTGGCGCCGATGCGGTAGGTGTCCACGGTGATCAGCGCCAGCGACTGCCGGCCCTCGAGCAGCGCGCGCGCCGCGATCTTCGCCAGGGTGGTGGTCTTGCCCACGCCCGTCGGCCCCACCAGCGCGAGCACCCGCCGGCGGTCCGGCAGCCAGGCGGGGGCCGCCACCTGAAGGCGCTCGGCGAAGAGCCCGCGCACGGCGGAGAGCAGCGCGTTGGGGGAGCGCTCGTCCACGCGATCCTGCGCGGCCTCCACCGCCTCGGCGGCCACGCCCTCCTCCACGCCCTGCTCGCAGAGGTGCTCGAAGAGATCCTGGGAGGCGGCGATGAGCTCCTTCACCCGCGCGCGGTGCCGCAGCCTCTGGCCCTCGGTGGCCACCTCGCGGCGGAGCTCCTCGAGCGCGCCGCGGAGCTGGGCGATCTCCGACGACATCTCCTCGTCGCGCGTCAGGGGTTCGACGCCGGCGGGCGGGGCGAGCGTCAGGGGCATGGCGCCGGCGGTCCCGAAGCCCAGGCCCACGGTGCGCGCCACGGTCCTCGTGGCGGCGGCAGGCGGCGCGGGCGGAGCGGCAGGGGCGGGCGGCGCGAGCACGGTCCTCGGCATCTCCACCGGAGAAGGCCGCTGCGGCACAGGGCGGGGCAGCTCCTCGAGGCCAGCGGTGATCTCGATCTCCGCCGCACGGAAGAGGCCGCCGGGGATCTCGCGGGTGGAGAGGATGACCGCGTCGGGGCCGAGGCTCGCCTTCACGCGGGCGAGGGCGGAGCGGGCATCGGGGCCGCGGAAGGTTCTGACGACTGAGGACACGCTGTGCTCCTTCGGGTGTTGCGGCGATGCACTGCACATCCGGTGCCTCACGCAGCGCGGCGGAGCGCTGACACGTCGAGCACGGCGGCGGGCTGCAGGGTGGTCCCGGGCACCAGCTCACGCGCGGTGACCACGTGGAGGTCGGGGATGAAGCGGTTGGCGAAGTCGAAGAGGGGCCGGCGCAGATCCGCAGGCGCGACGATCACCACCGGCTGTCCCGCCGAGCTGAGCTGCGCGGCGGCGTTCTCCAAAGAGCCCATCAGCCGGCGGGCGATCTCCAGATCCGGCGCCAGCACCGGCTCGCCGTCGCTCTGCGCGAGCGAGGCGCGGAGCATCTCCTCGGTGGTGCGCTCCAGCGTGACCGCGTGGACCACGCCGTCCTGGGCCACCCGCGCGGTGATCTGACGGGAGAGCCGGCGGCGCGACTGCTCGACGAGGAAGACCGTGTCCTTCGAGCGCGGCGCGGCGTCCGCCACCGCCTCGAGGATGGTGCGCAGGTCGCGGACCGGGACGCCCTCGCGGAGCAGCCCGCGGAGCACCCGCCCCAGCTCGCCGAGCGACACCGCGCCGGGCACCGCCTCCTCCACCAGCTTGGGCGCCTCCTTGGCGCAGTTGCCGAGCAGCTCCTGCACCTCCTGGCGGCCGAGCAGCTCGTGCGCGTTGTGCCGCAGCACCTCGCCGAGGTGGGTGGCGATGACCGAGGTGGGATCGACGAGCGTGTAGCCCCGCACCTCCGCCGCGGCTCTGTCCTGTGGCAGGACCCACATCGCGGGCAGGCCGAAGGCGGGCTCCTTGCCGGGCACGCCGGGCACATCCGGCGCGCCGCCCTGGGGGCTGAGGCAGAGGAGGCGATCGGGGTGGATGACGCCGCGGGCGACCTCTTCGCCGCGCAGGCGGATCCGGTAGTCGTTGGGCTCGAGGCGCAGGTTGTCCTTGAGGTGGACCGACGGGAGGATGAGCCCGAGGTCCTGCGCGATCTGCCGGCGCAGGCCGGTGACGCGGCCGGGCAACTCGCCGCCCTTGTCCACGTCGATGAGCGGGAGCAGCCCGAAGCCGACCTCCAGCTCCACCTGATCGAGCGCGAGCAGATCGCTCATCCGCTCGGGGCCCTTCTGCTCCGGGGTGGCCTCCTTCTGCTGCGGCTGGGCCTTCTGCTTCAGCGCGCGCGAGGAGAGCAGCCACATCCCGACGCCCAGCGCCGCGAACGCGACCGTGGGCATGCCGGGAACGAGCGCCACGCCGCCGAGGACCAGCGCCGCCAGCCGGAGGGGACGGCCGCTGCCGAAGAGCTGCCCGCCGATCTGCGAGCCGAGCGCGCCGCCGGTGGCGCGGGTGACGAGGATACCGGCCGCCACCGAGACGAGCAGGGCGGGGATCTGGCTCACCAGGCCGTCGCCGATGGCGAGCAGGCTGAAGGTCTCGGCCGCCTGCGCGAGAGAGAGCCCGTCGCGGAACACGCCGGCGATGAGGCCGCCCACGATGTTCACGCCGGTGATGAGCAGGCCGGCGATCGCATCGCCGCGGACGAACTTGTTGGCGCCGTCCATGGCGCCGAAGAACTCGGTCTCGCGCTCCAGCGAGGAGCGGCGGGCGCGCGCGGCCTGCTCGTCGATGAGGCCGGCGGCGAGGTCCGCGTCGATCGACATCTGCTTGCCGGGCAACGCGTCGAGGGTGAAGCGCGCGGCCACCTCGGACACGCGGCCGGAGCCCTTGGTGATCACCGCGAAGTTGACCACCAGCAGGATGAGGAAGACGACCGCGCCCACGATGAGGCTGCCGCCGATCGCGAAGCGCCCGAAGGCCTCGATCACGTGGCCCGCCGCGCCCGGACCCTCGGAACCGTCCAGGAGGATGATCCGCGTGGTGGCCACGTTGAGGCTGATCCGGAAGAGCGTGACGATGAGCAGCAGCGAGGGGAAGACGCTGAACTCGAGCGGCTTCTCCACGCCCAGCGCCACCAGCAGGAGCAGCAACGCGACGGCGACGTTGATCGCCAGAAGCCCGTCGAGCAGCGGGACGGGCAGCGGCATCAGCATGATGCCCACCACGCCCACGATGCCGAGGGCGAGCAGCGCGTCTGCGGGGACGCCCTTGCGGCCTCCGGTGGTTCCGCTCACGGGTTGGCCTCATTGCTGCCGGCGTTGTTGCGGCCGGTGATCCGGTAGACGAACGCGAGCACCGCGGCGACGGCCTTGAAGGTCTCGGCGGGGACCTCGCCGCCGATCTTCACGCGCCGGTACAGCAGCCGTGCGAGCGGGATGTTCTCCACGATGGGGATGCCCTCGGTGCGGGCGATCTCGCGCATCTTGTCCGCGACCGCGCCCTTGCCCTTGCTGATGACCCGCGGCGCCGCGCTCTCGTCGCGCCGGTAGCGGATGGCGACGGCGACGTGGGTGGGGTTGACCACCAGCGCGTCGGCTTTGGGGACGTCGTGCGCCACGTTGCCGCGCGCGAGCTCGCGGTGCTTGCGGCGACGGCGGCCGCGGATCTGCGGATCGCCCTCGTCCTCCTTCACCTCTCGCCGGATCTCGTCCTTGGTCATCATCAGCTTCTTCCGCAGCCGGTAGCGCGTCAGTGCAAAGTCGAGGCCCGCAGTGGCCAGCAGCACGAGGACGATCCGGCCGAAGGCGCCGAAGAGCGTGCGGCCCAGCTCGGAGGTCTGGGTGGCGACGTTGGCGCGCAGGAGCGGCTCCACCGTCAGGAATGTGTCCGAGAGCGCGGACCAGGTGACCGCCCCCACCGCCACGACCTTGACGGCGGCCAGCAGCGTGTCGACCGCCACCTCGCCGTTGATGAAGCGCTTGAGCTTCCCCTTCTGGAAGAGGCGCGAGGGATCCGGCGTGGCGAGCTTGGTCCAGAAGCCGCCGCCGGTCTGGGCCACCGCTCCCACCAGCCCGCCCACGAAGGCTGCGGCCAGGCACGCGAGCGCGAGCGCGCCCACCGGCTTCAGCGCGGAGACCATCGCCGCCTGCGAAGGCTGGTGCAGCGAGCCCGCCGCCACCGTGATGCTCTGGCGCAGCGCCTCCCCCAGCGGGCCGTTGGCGATGAAGAGCGCGGCGCCGCAGAAGCCGACCGCGGCCATCGCCACCAGATCGCGGCCCACCGCGACCTGCCCCTCGCGGCGCGCCTGCTCGAGCTTCCTCGGTGTCGGTTGTTCCGTCTTGCTGTCGTCTTCGGCGGACATGGGGGCGCGCGCCTAGAGGGGAGGCAGGCTGTTCGCGGCAGCCTGGGCGACGAGGTGGGCCATGGTCGGCGCGCCCACGTAGAGCGCCCCGCCGCCGGCGAGCATCGAGAGGGTGAAGCCGATGGTGGTGAGGTTGAGCTGCGGCGCGGTGCGTCCGGCGAGCCCGAGCCCCAGGTGCGCGAGCAGCGTGGCCGCCCACAAGGGGAAGGCGAGCCGGACGGCGAGGGTGGCCGAGTAGAGCGCCTGCCGGACGACGGTGGAGGCGAGGGTGTGGAAGTCCTGGGGCGAGCCGGGCGGGATCTGCCGCACCGACTCGGCCAGCCAGCCGATGGCTTCCCGGTGCAGCCCGAGCGCGACCGCGAACCCGAGCGCGGCCATGGAGAGGAGCTGGCCCACCGCGCCGGACTCGGCGCCGAAGATCGGATCCACGGTGGCGCCGAAGCCGAGGCCGGCGGAGAGGCCCACGAGCTGGCCGGCGGCGAGCGCGGCCTCGAGGACCAGGCGCGCGGAGAGGCCTGCGACCACGCCCAGCGCGGTCTCGGAGATCGCGGCGCCGATGAGGCCGGTGAAGCTCTCGGGCGGGACGACGGTGGGCGTGCCGGCGCCGCTGAAGGAGGCGAGGGCGACGAAGAGCGCGAGGCCCAGGCGGATCCGCGGCGGGACCGAGCGCGCGCTCAGCACCGGCGCGGCGAAGAAGAGCGCGGTGGTGCGAAGGAGCACCAGGGCAAACCCATAGATGAGGGGGAGGTGCAGCTCCATCGCGCGGGAGGGGTGAGGCTCAGCCGAGACCGGTCTCGGCCATGCGGTGGGCGGCGGAGACGAAGAAGGCGGCGAAGCGGGTGATCATCCAGCCTCCGAAGAAGAGGATGGCCAGGCCCGCGGCGATGAGGCGGGGCAGCGCGCCCACCGCGGGATCGTTGATCTGGGTGGCGGCCTGCAGGATGCCCACGATGAGGCCCACCACCAGAAGCGCGCCCATCAGCGGGGCGGCGACGACCGCGAGCAGTTGCATCCCCTCGCGCATCAGCATCGCCGGCAATTCGGGCGTCATGGACCGAAGCTCCGCACCAGCGAGCCCACCACCAGGTGCCAGCCGTCCGCGGCGAGGAACACCGCGACCTTGAGCGGCAGGGCCACCAGCGTGGGCGGGACCATCATCATGCCCAAAGACATCAGGACCGCGGCCACCAGCAGGTCGATCAGCACCAGCGGGATGAAGAGGTACAGGCCCATCTTGAAGGCCAGGGTGAGCTCCGAGACCATGAACGCCGGCGTGGCGATCGAGAGCGGGACGTCCTCGGGCCGCGTGGGCGCCTCGGCGCGGGCGATGTCGTAGAAGAGCCGCAGGTCCTCGGCGCGGGTGTGGCGGAGGAGGAACTCGCGCACGGGTCCCGCTGCGCGCAGCGCCGCCTCGTCCGCGGGAAGCGTCTCGGCGAAGTAGGGCTGCAGCGACTCGCCGTAGACCTGCTTGGCGGTGGGCGCCATCACGAAGCTGGTCAACGCCAGCGCGAGCGCGAGCACCACCTGGTTGGGCGGAAGCTGAGGGGTCCCCAGCGCCTGCCGCAGGAACGAGAGGACGATCACGATGCGGGTGAAGGCGGTGACGCTGACCAGCAGGGCGGACGCGAACGACAGCGCCGTCATCAGCAGGAACAGCTTCACCGCCGACGAGCCGCCGCCCAGGGAGAGCTGAAGGCTCGCGCCGCTCTCGACCGCGGTGGCCGCGAGGAGCGAGGGCAGGGGGATCATGGGGACCGCCGCATGGACAGCTTGGCGCGAAGCTCCTGATCCTCGTTGGCCTGTTCCAGCGCGCGCGCGAACCCGCCCAGCTCCTCTTCGTGGGAGGGAGACGCAGGCTGCTGCGCGCCGCCGAAGAGGCTGCGCAGGCCGTAGGCGGCGTGGGCCGCGTTGGCGAGGTGAGAGGGACGGGCGGCGGCCTCATTCGTCGACGGGACCGCGGAAGGAGCGGGCGAGGACGACAGGCGCGAGGAGAGCACCTGGATGCTGCCCTCGGTGGCGCCGAGCACCAGCGTCTCGTCGCCCACCCGCGCCACCACCAGCGACTGCTTCGGACCCACCCGCGCGACCTGCAGCACCTGCAGGTGCGCTGCACCCGAGCCGACCGCCCGCCGCTTCCGCGCGAACCAGGCCGCCGCGCCGCCCGCGCCCACGAGGATCAGGGCGAGCGTCCACAGCTTGCTGGCGGAGGCCTCGGGCGAGGCGGTGGCGGAGACCGCGGAGGGCTTCGCCGACGGGCCGAACGCCTCGGCCAGCAGCGCCTCGCCGGAGCCGCGCGCGGGGGCGGGGACGGGGGCGGGGGCGGCGGCAGCGGCAGGGATGGCGGCGGGTTCCGCGACGGGAGCGGCTTCGTCGGCGGCGAAGGCGGGGGCGGC
>CAZCWA010000202.1:0-4391 GCA_964502265.1 uncultured Myxococcaceae bacterium
CGCGAACGGGACCACGAACATCAGGGTGATGAGGACGTAGATCAGGGTCATGTCGCTCACGGTCCGCAGCCGTTGACGCGCCGACAACGTGCCCCGGCCGTTCGCCCGCAAGGGTAGCGGAAGGGCCCGCCCCCCACGGCCCGGCTAACCCACTTCGGTGCAGGCGGGCGCGTAGCTGACCTCCACCGTCTGCTCCGGCTCCGGGCCGTACCAGGGCTCCAGGCTCACCGTGTTGGAGACGGAGTCGTAGCTCCAGATCTGCTCGCCGCGGGTCCCGAACTCGGGCAGCAGCAAGCCTTCGAACCTGACCTCGAGCGGCGCGCGCGCCAGGTCCGGGTCCTCGGAGAGCTGAACGCGCGTGCGGAGGCCGAGGTGCACCACGCCCAGTCCCTCGAGCGACTTCGACCAGTCAGGAGTGCAGATGCTGTCGTGGATGCCGCCGGTCCACCACGCCACCCAGTGCAGCATCCCGTCGTCCGGCACTGCACCGCAGGAGGTCGTCCCGGTCCATGGAGGGCCCCGCCAGCCGGGGAACGCGCCGACGACGCTGACGCTCAGACGCCAAGGCGCGCCCCTGCCGCCGCCCGCCAGCCGGTGCAGCCACTCATAGTAGTAGCGCGCGGGGTACGGCGACGCGTCCGAGCCCGCGGTGACGATGACGACCGCCGTATCGCGCAACTCCTGGAACAGCGACGCATACGGACCGCCCGGCTGCGCCTTCTGCGCGACCTCGAGCGCGACCTGCAGCGGGTCCTCCAACCCGGGCCGGATCTCCAGGCCCGCGAGGATCCCCTCCACCTGCTCGTCGATGAACCCGGGAGCGCTCGGGTCGAGGACACCGCCGATGAGTTCGGCCCGGCCTGCCCCGCCGCTGCCGCCGGTGGTGGCGATGCCGATGTGCCGGAACAGGCTCGCGAACGAGGCGTAGTAGGCGAACGAGGCGAGGTTCACGCGGACGCTCTCGAGATACGACGCGAGCAGCGGACCGTTGTCGATCACGATCAGCAGGTCCATCCGACTCGGCTCTGGCAGCAGGTACCTGTCGACGATCCGCTGCAGCGGACGCGCGCTTCCGGTGAACGTCCAGGAGGCCTCGCCACCTTCCACATTCAACGAGAGGCGTGCGGCATGCGCGCCGGCGCCGCGTGGCCTCTGGCGAAGAGCGAGGACGAGCGAATCACCGGCCTCGACCTCGAGGCCCGGGGACGGAATGGCCGGCGCCTGCACGAGGACCACATCGTCCGCGTTGCTGCTCCCGACCGGTTCGAGCGAGATGCCGGTCACGTTCACCGGAAAGGCGCAGCCGTTCATCACCCTGAACGCACGACGGGCGGAGCAGCCCACCTCCAGCTCGGGCAGTTGCACCAGCGCCGCGTCTTCGAGCTCCAGGCACTCCGCGACCTCTGCCGCCCTGGCCACGCCCGCGACCTCGTCCGCGGAGGGTTCATGTGCTCCGGGCCCGCAAGCGAGCGCCAGCGCCGCGGCGCAGAGGAAGAAGAGGCCTGTCGTGCGCATTCAGGACACTCCACGCACCGGAAGGGGCGCTCTTTCCCGGGAGGCTCAGCGTTCGCTGCGCAGAAAGAGGGACTGGAGGTCCCCCCGCACGCCGGCGAGCACGAACCCGAAGTTACCCCAGTTCTCGATGTCGCGCCGCTCGACGTCCGCTCCGCCGCCGACCCAGCGCAGGCGAAGGAAGGCGGAGAGGTCGTCGCTCTGCCGCGTGAGCGGGATCCCGAGGGTCAAGGCCACGTCGTAGATTGCGCCGGTCACGCCGGGCACCACGCCGAAGGAGGAGAACCCGTCCGCCTCGAGCGATGCCCAGAGCCGGGACGTCGTCCGCCAGGTGAGCCGGGTCTTCAGCGCGAACACGAGGCCGATGTCCTCCTCCGCGGCGTACTGGGTGCCGTCGGCGTTGGCGAGCGCCACCCGCGCGTTGCGGACCTGAAGCGACGCGCCGCCATCCCACTCCAGCCGGTCGCGCTGGATGATCCGGTAGAGGTAGCTGCCCCGGATGCCGTCGAAGAGGTAGCGGCTGTCCACCACCGTCCCCTCCCGGAACACGGTGCCGCGGAAGTCGATGTCCCGGTTCAGTGTGGCCCGCGTCACCAGGTCGAGCGGCGCGTACAGCAGGATGATCCCATGGCGCTCCCCGAGCCTGCCCTCCAGTTGCAGCCGCTGCGCGACGAAGAGGTTGTCGCGCTGGTTCACGTCGTCGGCGGTGAACTCGGTGCCGGTGGGGCCGTAGCGGTTGTCGTTCTGGGCGATGTACGCGGGGCCTATCTCGTAGTCGAGCCAGAGCCCTCGCAGCGGGACGTCGGCGCGCGCAGGGGACGAAGCGCCAACGGCGAGGAGGACGACCGCGGCGGACAGGATCTTGACATACCTTGAACAAACACGGGACATGCCCGAGAGAGTGCGCCCGGGTGCAGACGTCCGCATCGGACTGAGCGGACGAACGTTGGACGGGTGTCAGCCTGTGGGTGCGGACGGGGACGGCACGGGGCGCGCCTGCCGCCCAGTGGACGTTCGGGGCCAACCGCGAGACGCGCTTTCAGCCGGGGGCGGCGGACAGCAGCGCGCGGTGGAGCGCAGCAAACTCCTCGGGCGCGAGCGTCTCCGCGCGACGTCCCGGATCGATCGAGGCCTCCTCCAGCGCACGCACCAGGTCCTCGCCGGAGCCCAGCGTCCGATCCGACTTCAGCGAGTTGAGGAGCGTCTTGCGCCGCTGCGCGAAGGCCGCCTTCACCACCTTGAGGAAGTGCGCGTCGTCCTTCACCTCGGCCAGCGGCGCGGGCCGGGACCACAGGCGCACCACCGCGGAGTCCACCTTCGGAGGCGGGTGGAAGAGGTGCGCGGGGAGGTCGAACAGCGTGCGCACGTCGAACCAGAGCCCGAGCACGGCCGGCAGAAGCCCGTAGTCGCGCCCGCCCGGAGACGCCCCCAGCCGCACCGCGACCTCCTTCTGGATGGTCAGCACCACCCGGGAGATCGTGGCGCGCTGCTCGAGCACCGAGAAGAGGATGGGCGAGGTCAGGTGGTAAGGGATGTTCCCGATCACCGCCACCTGCGCCGGCGCCGCCACGCCCGCGACCTCCGCGAAGCGCGCGTCCGCCGCGTTGGCCTCGACGACCTTCAGCCGCTCGTGGGGCAACTCCTTGCGGAGGACCGCGGCCATGTCCCGGTCGCGTTCGATCGCCGTCACCACCCCGCCGTGGTCGAGGACGAAGCGTGTCAGGTGGCCGAGGCCAGGACCTATCTCCACCACCGGCTCCCCGGACTTCAGCTCCAGCGCGCCGGCGATGCGGTCCAACGCGCCCTCGTCCCCGAGGAAGTTCTGGCCCCAGCTGTGCTTCGCCCGGAGGCCGTGGCGCCGGAGGATATGCGACGGATGTTCGGCCAACTCAGAGCCTCCACGCGGGGTTGGCGTTGAGCGAGAGATCCGCACGCACGCCACGGCGGTACGCCTCGTATCCGGCCACCGCGATCATCGCCCCGTTGTCGGTGCACAGGCGCACGGCCGGCAGGTGGACCTTGATGTTCCGCTCCTCGGCGCGCTCCTTCGCCAGCGCGCGCAGCCGCGAGTTGGCCGCCACGCCGCCGCAGAGCACGATCTGGTCCTTCCCCAGCGCCCGCGCCGCCGCCACCAGCTTCTTCGTCAGCGAGTCCGCCACCGCCTCCTGGAACGAGGCGCAGAGGTCCGCCAGCGCCTGGCCTTCCGGCACGCCGTGCTGGCGCACATGGGTGAGCACCGCGGTCTTCAGTCCGGAGAAGGAGAAGTCCCACACGTCCGGCTTGTTGAGCCCGCGGGGGAAGCGGATGGCCTTCGGGTCACCGGTCTGCGCGAGCCGGTCGATGGGCACGCCGCCGGGGTACGGCAGCCCGAGGATCTTCGCCACCTTGTCGTAGGCCTCGCCGGCCGCGTCGTCCCGGGTGGAGCCCACCAGCCGGTAGTCCCCGTAGGTGCGCACGTCGTAGAGGCTGGTGTGCCCGCCGCTGACCACGAGGCCGAGGAACGGCGGTTCGGGCGCGTCGTCCGCGAGGCGGATGGCGAGCAGGTGGCCCTCGAGGTGGTTCACGCCCACATAGGGAATGCCCCGCGCGAGGCTCAGCGACTTGGCCACCTGGAGCCCCACCAGCAGCGCGCCCACCAGGCCTGGGCCCGAGGTCACCGAGATGAGATCGATGTCGTCCAGGGTGACGCCAGCGCGCGAGAGCGCCTCGTCCACCACCGGCATCACCTGCACCACGTGGTTCCGGCTCGCCAGCTCGGGCACCACTCCGCCCCAGCGGCGGTGGATGTCCACCTGGGTGGAGACCACATCCGACAGCACGCGACGGCCGTCTTCCACGACCGCCGCCGCCGTCTCATCACACGAAGTTTCCAGCCCGAG
>CAZCWA010000202.1:4491-8966 GCA_964502265.1 uncultured Myxococcaceae bacterium
GGCCGTCTTCCACGACCGCCGCCGCCGTCTCATCACACGAAGTTTCCAGCCCGAGGACGCGCACGCGCGCGCAATCTACTGCCCCATCTGCCTCAACGCTGAACGAACTTCGCCCGCGTAGTGGCCGTTGGGCTCGAGCGAGAGGTACTGGCGGTAGGGAGCGGCTGCCTGCTTGTCCCTCCCGAGCACCTGGTACGCCATCCCCAGCGAGAGCCACGCCCGCGCGTCATTCGCCCGCTGCTTCACCGCACCCTCGAGGAGCGTCACCGCCTCGCGGTAGCCCGCCATGTTCGGGTCCGAGCTGACCAGCGATACGCCGAGCCCGCTCCGCGCCTCCACGCTGTCCGGACGGATCGCCAGCGCGCGCCGGTAGTGGGTCACCGCGGTCTTGAAACGATCCGCCTTCAGCGCGCGATCCGCGTCCCTGAGGATCGCGTCGAAGTCCCCTTCCACCGGAGCCCCGGTGGCAGCGGCCGGCACCTTCGCCACCGCCGGCGCGACCTGAGAAGTCGCCTCGCCGGCGGCGGGCTGTACCGACTCCGGCACCGCAGGCTGGGCAGCCACCGCCGGCTGGACCGCGTCCGGCGCGCTCGTCTCAGGCACGGCCGCGGCTTCGAGCACCGGGGGCGTGCCCGGCTCACCGACCACGTCCGGGGCCGCCGGTGCTCCGTTCTCCGCCAGCTGTTCCCCGGCTGCGGCACCTGGCTCGGAGGAAGGCTGTGCTTCGGCGGCCGCAAGGTCCGATGAAGTGGCCGCCTCCTCCTCATTGGGCGGGGCCTCCGTCTGGGTGACCACCACCTCCGGCACCGCCTGCACCGTCTGCACCGGCGCGTCGCCTTGCGGCTTCGGCTCACCGGTGAAGACGAACACCGCGGCGGCGGCTGCGATCGCCCCGAGGCCGACCACCGCCCAGACGCCGCCCCGCCTTCGCTTCAGCTCGCCCTCGAAGACGTAGTCGACCGTGCCGCCGTCGTCCGCGTCCGAGTCGAAGAAGCGATCCTCGTCCGCAGCAGGCGCGCTGCTCGGCGTCACCGGCGCAGGCGATGGAGCGGGAGCAGGCGGAGGCGCGCTCTCGGGGCCATCGAAGGTGTCCTGATCGCCGACCCCGGGCGTGTGCGAGCTCAGGTACGCGGGCAGCTCCGGCTCGGCGGCGTCGATCTCGAGCTCGGCCGACGTGACCGCGGCGGCCGCGGTGGATCCCGGGCGCTCACGGGCCGTCAGCATGGGCGGCTCCGACGCAGCACCACCGAACACCGGCGGGCCCTGCAGGGGAACGGCCGGCGCGGCCTGCGGCGCCGGATGCGCCGGAACCGGCTCGGAGACGGGGACGCGGTCGCGGGAAGGCGTTGGGGCCGGAGCCGGCGCGGGAGGCGCGGCCTGCGGGGCGTTGTGCGGAACCGGCACCGCCCGCTGCGTGACGGCGGGCGCGGGCGCGGCGGCCGGAAGCGCAGGCGACCAGCTCAACCCGGGCACCGGCTCCAGGGCCTCCTCCTCCTTCTCCCATTCACCCAGGAAACGCTGCCGGGCAAGCTCCATGGCCCCCCGCGGATCGACGGCGTCCTGCGCGGCGGTGGGCGCGGGCGGAGGCGCTTCTTCCGCTGCGATGGCGGGAGGCTCCGCAGCCGGAGGTTCCTCCACCTCGATCTCCGAAAGCCCGTCCTCGTTCGCGCCCCTTCCCCTGGGCGCGAAGACGATCACGTTCGCCGGCTGCTGCGCCGTGCTCCCCTCCCCCGGCGCGTCCGGCTCCTCGGGCAAAGGAACCGAGCGAAGCGTGGGCGCGGCGCTGGCGTCCGGCGCTTCCTGCGCCTCGGTGGATGGACCGGGCGTCTCCTGCCGCGAGGCCCCGAGCCACTCCTCGATGCGCGGCTTCCGCCCCGCGGGCGCGGCAACCTGTTCCGTCGCCCCCGGCTGGCGGATGAGACCTTCCTGGTAGAGCTTGCTGACGATGCCCAGCGCGTCGAGGTCGTCGAAGTCCGAGTCGTCCACCACGCGGGACAGCGAGCGCTTCCCGTCGAAGAGGCGCAGGAGCCCGTTGACCTCGTCGGGGATCTGCGCGAGCCGGTCCGCCAGCAGCCGGTAGTCGATCTCGAAGATGCTCTCCAGCGGGGGGAGCGCCTCGAGCATGCGGGTCCACTCGTCCAGCCTGCGCATGCCCTCCATCAGCAGGCCCTGCGTGGAGAGCTCGATTCGGTCAGCCCGCTCGAGGGGGCCGAACTTCACGTCGAACTCGCCCTCCGCGAAGTTGAGCATCCGGTAGAACGCGGCCTCTCCGAGGAGGCGCCCCAGCTCCGCGTCCACCACGCGCCCGTCGCGGAACCAGACGGTGCCGGTGCGCGCGTCCTCGGTGAGCGTCAGCGTCCCCGTCTTGCGCCCGAACTCGAACGTCTGCACGAGGTCCACCACGCCCAGCTCCGCGATGCTGCCGGCGAACCCGTTCTTCGTCTCGCGCCGCGCCTGGCGGTCGCGCTCCACCTTCTGGAGGATCATCCGGACGCGGGTGACGACCTCCTTGATGTAGATCGGCTTGGTCAGGTAGTCGTCGCCGCCCAGCTCGAGGCCGCGCACCTTCGACTCCACCGATTTCTGCCCGGTGAGGAAGACGAAGGGGATGCCGCGGAAGCGCTCGTCCGACTTCAACGTGCGGCACAGCTCGAACCCGTCCAGCTCCGGCATCCGGGTGTCGGAGAGCACCAGGTCCGGCACGCCGAGCTGGACCTTCTCCAGCGCGTCGCGGCCGTCCGTGGCCGTGGTCACGGAGAAGCCGGACTTCTTGAGGCTGACCTCCATCACCCGCAGGCTCTTGGGGTCGGGGTCGACGAGGAGCAGATGCTGCTTGGCCACGATGCGCGCCTTTCGTGAAGGGCACCGATGATCGGCGTCGTGCGACAGGAGTGTCAATGTTTCAGGTCGTTGCGTGTCCTACTTGAAGAGCCCCTTCTTCGGCGGGTCCTTCCTCTTGCGCATCTCGATGAGGCGCAGCTCCTGGTTGGCCTCGGTGTGGCGCGGGTTCGTCCGGAGCGCCTCGCGGAAGTGCCGCTCCGCGGCCGTGACGTCGTTGGCCACCCTGGCAATGACCCCGAGCTGGTAGTGCGCGCGGTCACAGCCGGGGTTCACCTTCAGCGCGTCCACCATCATCTGCTTCGCCCGGGAGACGTCGCCGCGGCGCGCAGGATCCATGTAGACCGCCCAGCCGCGCCCTGCCAGGTACTCAGCCCTCCGATCGAGCCCGTACGCGTGCGCGAAGGCCTCCTCCGCCGCCGCGAAGTCGCGCTTGCGCAGGAGGAGCTCGGCCTTCCGGTACTCCTCGGCCGCCCTCGAGGCGGTGCGGGCCTCCTCCGATGCCGCAGAGGGGGCCGCCTCCTCGAGGGTCAACAGGTAGTCGCGCCGGCGCTGGTCGTCGTAGAGCCACTCGTACGCTTCACGCACCGCCTCGAACACCGCGGCCATCTTCTGCGAGAGGTGCTTCAGCGCCGGCGGCAGGCGGTCCGGGTGGAAGAGCTTCGCCTGGGAGAGGAAGGCGGCCTTCACCCCGTCCCGGTTCGCGTCCCTTCCCACCTCCAGCACCGCGAAGAAGTCGCGCTTGCCGGAGAGCGTGGCCCACTTGGCCTCGATGCGCCGGGCAAGCTGCGCCTCGTCCCCGCTGGCGGGCTCCACGGGCGCCTCCGCCTCCATGGCCCCGGACAGAGGGGGCGCTGGCGGTTGCACAGGCTGGGGCTCCACCCTCACCGCGCCCTGGGGCGACATCGGCCGGGGGAGCGTTCCGAGGTTCTCCATCCCGCGGAGCAGCAGGCGCTGGCGCCGCAAGCGGGCCTCCTCGGCCGGATCTCCCCGGGGAACCGGCGCGGGCGCAGGCTCCGGCGGGGGCGGCGGGACCAGCACCGCGTCCACGAGCTGCGGCGGAAGCTCCGGCTCCACGCCTTCCAGCAGGGCGCCCCACGAGTCGTCGTCGGATGGGGACGGGAGGACCCCGGGCGGCTCGGGATCGGGCTCCGGAGTGGCCTCGATGACCGGCAGCAGATCGTGCTCCGGCGCCGCCTCGGGAACGGGCTCGACGGGGGTGACGCCCGCGCGGCGGAGGGCCTCGTTGATCTCGCGGGCCAATGCCTCCTGCGCACGCTTGTCTGCGTCTTCCATGGTGCGTCCGTCCTCCTCGAGTCCATCGGTGGGGAGCTCCGCCAGCGCGCCCAACACCAGCGCCGCCTCCCAGCGGAACCGCGGCGCCACCGTCCTCCTCTCGAACGCCACCCCGGCGCCCAGCGCGTCCAGCCGCCGCACCGTCGCCGCGAGCTGAACGATGCGGGGGCGCTCCTGCGGCATTCCCGCGCCTTCGAGGAAGTCTTCGTCCAGTGCCGCCGCCGCGCCGCGCGCCCAGAGCGCATCCAGCGTCCCCAGCGAGAGCCGCCCCTGCCGCAGCAGGCCCTGCGCCGCCGTCTGATGGCCTGCGTTCAGCGCCGCCGCCACCACCGCGCCCTCGT
>CAZCWA010000203.1:0-8899 GCA_964502265.1 uncultured Myxococcaceae bacterium
TTCTCGATGATCCACGCGGCGAGCACGCCGATCTCGTAGCAGAGGAACATCGGCACGCACATCAGGGCGAGGTTCACCGCGTCCCCGGTGGGCGTGATCACCGCGCCGAGGATGAGACAGACCACGAACGCGTGGCGCTGGTACTTGAAGAGGAACGACGCGCGCACCACCCCGAGCAGCGCCAGCAGCGCGATCACCAGCGGCAGCTCGAAGATGACGCCGAACGCGAGCAGGAGCAGCAGCACCAGCGAGAGCTGCTCGCGCATGGTCAGCATCGGCCGGGTCCAGGCCATGGACTGGTGCCGCGCCTGGCCCACCGCGAGATCGCGCTCGAGCCGCCAGAGGTCTCCGAACACGCCCGCGTTCGCCGCCGACACGCCCGCCAGCGCGCTCGCCGCCTCGTCCACCCGCTTCGCCGCCGCCGCGTAGTCCCCGCGCGCGAAGTCCTCCACCGCCTGGCCGCGCAGATCCATCACCCCGCGCAGCACCGGCCGCGCCGCAGCGCCGAACGCGTCGTGGGTGGCGTCCATCAGCCGGCCCAGCCCGTCGAGCCGCGCCTGCACCTCCACCTTCGGCGACTCGTCCACGCTGCCGGCCTGCTGCAAAAGCCCCGGCTTCACGTCCGCCGCGATGCCCTCCACGGCCTTCTGCGCCAGCACGGACGCGCGCTCGAGCTCACCGAACCGGAGCGATCGCAGCGCCTCCGTCTCGTAGAGGCGCGCCGCGTCCAGCCTCTCTTCGAGCGCCGCGCTGTCCCCCTCGTTGAGCAGGAACTTGAACATCTGGGGGAGCACCGCGTAGTAACAGAACGCGCCACCGGCCACGAAGGCGGCGGTGCCCAGCACCACGAACGGCGCCGCGTACTTCTTCTCCGACGGGTAGAGCCCCGGCGCGATGAAGCCCCAGAGCTGCCACAGCAGCACGGGCATGCTGAGGAAGATGCCGGCGTAGAGGCCGACCTTCATCAGCACGTTTATCTCCTCGATCCCCGAGGTGTAGATGAGCGAGCGCGCGTCCGGCGGCAGCGCCTCGAGCACCGGGCTCATCAGGAAGCCGAAGAGCGGCCGCGCGAACACCAGCGACACCACCCCGAGCCCGAGCACCGAGAGCGTGAACCGCAGCAGCCGCGTCCGAAGCTCCGTCAGGTGCTCCGCCAGCGACATCCGGCCCGTCTCCTGCTCCACCGGCTCGGTGGCCTCCGTCTGCGCGCTCACGACCGCTCTCCCTCCGCCCTCGGACCTGCCACGGGAGCGGGAGCGGGAGCGTCAGCGGTCACGGGAGCCGCGTCCGCCGCCGTCTTCACGCCCTGCGCGAACGCCCCGTGCCCATGGTCGACCGGCGCGACCGCGGCGGCCTCGCCCTCCACCGCGGGCGGCGGCTGCACCGGCACCGGCCCAGAGTGCATGGCCGTGTCTTCGGGGAGCTCTGGCGACCTCGGGACCGGCGAGCCCATCGGCCTCGGCACCGGCTTGCCCAGGGGCGAGACAGGGGGCAGGTCCTTCGAGAGGTCGAGATCCATCCGGTAGAACTCGGACTCCAGCGTGGAGCGGACCTCGTCGGTCTGGCGCCGGAACTCGCGCATGAACTTGCCGATTCCGCGCGCAAGTTCGGGCAGGCGCCGTGGCCCCAGGACCAGCAGGGCCACCACCAGGATCAACGCGATCTCGCCGGCTCCGATGTTCAGCATCGCAGTGCGCCCACCCTACCCCGCGCCCGAGGGGGCCAACAGCACTCGCTGACCGCCTCCGCTCGCCCGGCCGCTCAGCGGCGGACGGGGAACGCGGTGCCGCGGCCGCAGTACACGAAGGTGCCGTCCTTGCCCTTCCCCGCGCGGCGCAGCCCGCTGTACGCCAGCGTGGCGCCGGCGCGCGAAGAGCCCGCCTCGTCGATCCGGAGGACCACCGGCGTCCCCTTCGCCAACCCGTCGAACGGCGCGGTGAGCTCCGCGGTCACGAAGTGCTTTCCCTGCGAGCAGCCGTTGTCCGCGATCCCGAAGTACGGATAGCCGGCGCCCACCGAGACGACCTTCACCTGCGCGTCCTCCACCATGGCCGCGGTGCGGAAGCGCGGATCCTGCTTCGCCTCCTCCAGGGAGCTTGCCGGGACGAGGCCGCCGGGCGCACCGCGGGTGCCGAGGTAGTTCGCCGTCGCCGCGGTGCCCGGCGCCCGGGTGGTCCCCGCGGGCTGGGCCTGCGGCTCACCGGGCCGGATCGCCCGCCGTGCGGGCTCTGCCGGGGCCGCCTGCTCCTGGGCGCGCCGCTGCTCCTCGCCGAGCCGCATCGCCTCGCGCTGCTGCTGCGCCTCGATCCGCTTCGCCTCCGCCTCCAGCCGCTTGCGCTCCACCTCCGCGCGGCGCTCCTCCTCGGCCAGCCGGCGCTTCTCCGCGTCCGCGCGCCGCATCTCCTCGGCCTCCACCCGCTTCCGCTCGGCCTCCGCGCGGCGGGCCTCCTCGGCCTCCCTGCGCTTCTGCTCCGCCTCCTCGCGCGCCACCCTCGCCCGCTCCGCGGCCTCGGCCGCCTTCTGCCGGCGCTCCTCCTCCTGCTGGCGCTTCAGCTCGGCGAGCTCCTCCGCCTTGCGCTTGCGCTCCTCCTCCGCAAGCCGCCTCTGCTCGGCGAGCTCCTCGGCCTTGCGCTTTCGCTCCTCCTCCGCGACCCGCTTGCGCTCCGCGGCCTCGAGGGCCTGCTGCTCGGCGCGCGCCTTGCGCTCCTCCTCGGCCCGCGCCTTCGCCTCGGCCAGCTCCTGCTTCTTGCGCTCGAGCTCCTCGCGGCGCTCCGCCAGCTCCGCCTCGCGCGCCTCGGCCTCCGCGCGGCGGCGCTCCAGCTCCTTCGCGCGGCGCTCCTCCTCGGCGAGCCTGCGCTCCTCGGCCTTGCGCTTGACCTCCTCGGCGGCGAGCCGCTTCTTCTCCTCCGCCTCCAGCTTCTTGCGCTCGGCCTCGAGCCGCTTCGCCTCCTCGGCGCGGGCCTTCTCCTCGGCGGCGAGGCGCCTGGCCTCCTCCTCCGCCTTGCGCAGCCGCTCCGCCGCCTCGACCTCGGCGCGGGCCTTCGCTTCGGCCTCCGCCTTCGCCTTCGCCTCGGCCTCCTGCCGCGCCCGCTCCTCGGCCGCGAGCCTCTGGCGCTCGGCCTCCTCCGCCTCCCTGCGCGCCTTCGCTTCGGCCTCGGCCTTCCGCTTCGCCTCCGCCTCCGCCTTCTTGCGCTCCTCCTCCTCCTTCAGCGCCTTCTCGCGGGCCTCCGGGGTGAGCGCGCGGCGCGGGCCACGCGGGGCCTCGTCGTCGACCTCCGACTTGACGCCGGACTTCGGCGCGATGAGCTCGATCTCCTGGGCGCGGAGGGCGGCGGGCGAAAGGAGGAGGGCGGCGAGGGCGGCGCTGAGCAGGCGGGTCTTCATGGGCGAGGCCGACTTATCCCAGAGCGAAGCGGCCCGATCAATGGACGCGTCCGCCCGCTCGCCTCACGATCGGCCTTCACCCGGCGGCGGCCTCGGCATGCCCGCGCCGGACGAGGTGACCCCGGACTGCAGCTCGTGCGGCTGCATCCCCGTCCGCGCGCGCACGTCCGGCCGCTGCACCCGGCGCTCGACGAGGAAGAGGAACAGCGGCAACAGCAGGGTCAGCGCCATCGACACCGCGGCCATCCGCTCCACGCCGAGGAGCCTTCCGTCCGTCGCCTCCCGGAGGAGCTGCGCCGAGCCGAAGGCGCCCAGCGCGGAGGCCATGTGCTGCACCGCGCTCTGGATGGACATGAAGCGCGCGCGCTCGGCCTGGACCGGGACCTTGGAGGTGAGCGTGTTGTACGCCACGTTCCGCAGCGCGAGCGCGCCCATGAAGAACGGGAAGAGCACGAGCGGCGGCACGCCTTCGAAGGCGTGGATGAAGCCCGCCCACAGCGCCGCGCAGATGAGCAGCGAAGCGCCGGTGCCCACGCGGAACGAGCCGAAGCGATCCACCAGCCATCCGCCTCCGCGCATCACCCCGAAGGAGAGCGCGCCGCTGACGAGGTAGAGCGTGCCCAGCCTCTCGCGCGGAAAGTCGAGGTTGCCCAGCAGGTGCGAGGCGATGTTGGGGATGACGAGGAAGCCGGCGGTCATCACCACCGCGGTCATCGCCCACGACCACTGCATCGACGGCCGGACGAGCAGGGCGCGAAGTGGGATGGGCTTGGCCGCGCCCGCAGCCTCGAGGTGACCGCGCACCGGCGGGAGCTGCAGCATCGCCAGCAGGAGGATCACCGCGCCGCCGCCTGCCACCGCGAAGAACGGCATCCGCCAGTCGAACCAGAGCGCGAGCTTGAGGCCGAAGGGGACGCCCAGCACGCTGGCCACCGAGAACGCGCCCATCACCGCGCCCACTGCCTTGCCGCGGCGCTCGGTGGGCACGAGGTCCGCGACGATGGACATCGCCAGCGAGGTCGCCGGTCCGCCGAAGGCCCCGGCCACCAGCCGCGCGGCGATGAGCGAGGGCAACCCGGTGGCAAAGCCGCCCAGCGCGGTGCCGACGACGAGGCCCGCCAGGCAGACGACGAGCGCCTTCTTGCGGTCGAACCGGTCGAGGAAGAACGCGCCCAGAAGCCCCGACACCGCAGCGGCCGCGGTGTAGCTGCCGCCGATGTACCCCACGTGCGAGAGCGGGATGCCCAGCGCCCGGGAGAAGTCCGGCCCGAGCGGCATCACCATCATGAAGTCGAGGATGTTGATGAACTGCACCGCGCCGATGATGAAGAGCATCATCCGCTCGGAGCGCGGGGCGGCAGCAGACATGGGCGGACCTCGTAGCAGCGGCGCCCACCGTGGACCAGCCCTGCATGGCCGGCCCCCGGGCGGGCGGTCTCCTCATCCCTGGCCGCGCCGGCATGCACAAGGTGTGGGAACGATGCGCGCCACGCGGAGCCCGCAGCCGAAGCGCCTCTCCGGGCAGGTGATCGTGATCACCGGCGCCTCCAGCGGCATCGGGCTCGCGACCGCGATGATGGCCGCGCGCCGGGGCGCCCGGGTGGTGCTCTCGTCCTTCGATGGGGAGCAGCTCGAGGACGCGCTCGTGCAGGTGCGGAGAGCCGCAGGCACGGACGAGAGAGCGCACGCGGTGGTGGCGGACGTCACCGACGCGGCGGCGATGGAGCGGCTGGGGGACGAGGCGATGTCGCGCCACGGCCGCATCGACACCTGGGTGAACAACGCGGGCATCCACCACTTCGGCTGGGTGGTGGAGCTCCCCGAGGAGGACGCGCGCCGCATCTTCGAGGTGAACCACTGGGGCGTGGTGCACGGCTGCCGAACCGCGGTGCCGAGGCTCCACGCCTCCGGCGGCGGGACGATCATCAACGTGGGCAGCGTGCTCTCCGCGCGGTCGGTGCCGCTGCAGGGGATGTACGGCGCGAGCAAGCACGCGATGGCGGCGTACACCGAGTCCCTGCGGCTCGAATTGCGCGCGAAGGGCTCGCCCATCCGGGTGACGCTGGTGAGACCGGGGCCGATGCACACGCCGATCGTCGAGCACTCGAAGAGCCTGCTCCCGTTCCGGGTGCAGCTCCCGCCGCCCGTCTACCACCCGGACGTCGCCGCGCGCGGCATCCTCCACTGCGCCGAGCACCCGCGGCGGGACCTCGTCATCGGCGGCGTGGGCCGTCTGGCGGAGCTCGGCGAGACCGTCGCGCCTCGCCTGGCGGACGCGATCATGCGCCTGACCTTCCTCCCCCTCCAGCGCACCCGCGGCGCACCGAGGCGGACGGACGGACTGCACGCGCCGATGGGCGGCCCCGCGCGCGTCGTCTCCGAGGAGCCACGGAGGATGCTCCGCCGAAGCATGAGCGGTGCCCTCGCCACCCTCAGGAGGGCCCGGTGAAGGTGAAGCGCGTGGTGGTGACCGGCGCTGCGACGGGCCCCGGGCGCGCCACCGCGGAGCTGCTCGCGCGGAAGGGCGTGCGCGTCCTGCTGCTCGACCTTCCCGACGAAGCCGAAGCGCTCGCCTCCCTCACCGGTGCGCTCAGCTCGGCGGGACTCGACGTCTCGTCCGCATCGGTGAAGCCGGGCGAAGCCATGCCCTTCGAAGGAGAGGACATCGACGGGTGGGTGAACGCGGTGTCGCGCGCGCTCGAGGCGGACGCGCTGGAGGGGTCGCTCGGGGACGCGCGGCGGATCTTCGACGCGTGCCTCTGGACGGCCGTCCGCGGCAGCGAGTCCGCGGTGGCGCGGATGCGCGAGCGCGGCGGCGTGCTGGTGAACGTGGGGAGCATCCACTCCGATCGCGCCTTCCCGGGGCGGAGTGCACAGGGCGCCGCCGAGCACGCGATCAAGGCGTACACCGACGCGCTGCGGATGGAGCTGGCGATGCAGCGGGTGCCGGTGAAGGTGTCCCTGGTGAAGGCTGCCCTGCCCCGCCGCCACGGGCCGGAGGTCACCGCGCGCGCCATCCTCCGCTGCCTCGAGCGACCTCGACGACACATCACCGTCGGCGCCGCCACCGCGCTGCTCTCCGCGTTGGAGCGCTTCGTGCCCTCGGTGCTGGACAGGCTCCTGCTCCGGACGGGCGCTCGGGCTCCTCGGGCGTGGGCCTTGCGGGCGGGCGGGCAGGCCGACGTTGCGTGATCGGCGCTCGGCCGGATACGCGGTTGCTGCGCGCCCGTCTCCGCGTGATGAGGAAGACACGATGACCCGCCCGCCGACGCTCCTCATCACCGACCCCGCGATGCTCGAGCACGCGCCCGGTCCCGCACACCCGGAATCTCCGCGGCGTCTGGAGGAGATCCTCTCGCTGCTCCGCCAGTCGCCCATCGAGGGCACCGCGTGGCGCGGCGCGCGCGAGGCGACGATCGACGAGCTGCGGCTCGTGCATTCCGAGGCGCACGTGCGGCAGCTCGAGGACCTCCGCGGGCAGAGCGTGCAGCTCGATCCGGACACCGCGATGAGCCCCGGCTCGTGGGAGGCGGCGCTGCTGGCGGCGGGCGCCTCGCTGCAGGCGGTGGACGCGGTGTGGGACCGGAAGGCGCAGAACGCGTTCGCGCTGGTGCGGCCGCCCGGTCACCACGCGGTGCCGGACGGGGCGATGGGCTTCTGCCTCTTCAACAACGCCGCGCTGGCCGCCGAGCACGCCCGCCGCCGCGGCGCCGAGCGCGTGCTGGTGCTCGACTGGGACGTGCACCACGGCAACGGGACCCAGGACGCGTTCTACGGACGGCAGGACGTGCTCTACCTCTCCTCGCACCAGTTCCCGTACTACCCGGGCACCGGCGCGCTCCACGAGGTCGGCGAGGGCGCAGGTCAGGGCTACACCGTCAACGTCCCGCTGCCCTCGGGCCTGCACGACGCGGACTTCCGCGCGGTGTTCGACGACGTGTTCCTCCCCATCGCGGACGCGTACGAGCCGGACCTCGTCATCGTCTCGGCCGGGTTCGATCCGCACGAGGCCGATCCCATCGGCGGGATGCGCGTCACCGAGCGCGGCTTCGCGGCGATGACCGCCCGCATGACCGCGCTGGCGGAGAGCGTGGCGCAGGGCCGGCTGGTGATGCTGCTGGAGGGCGGCTACCACCTCGGCGGACTGGCGCGTTCGGTGCGCGCGTGCGCGGAGGTCCTCACCGGCAACCGCGACGAGTTCCCCTCGCGCACCGGCCCTTCCGACGAAGGCGCCGACGCGGTGCGGATGGCGCGCGGGTTCCACTCGAAGTACTGGCCGGCGCTGCGATGACCAAGCCCCCTCCCGCGTACATCCACGGCTCCTCCGATCAGCGCGAGGCCGAGCGGCTCGAGCTGCAGGCCTCGTTCGTCTGGCCCAAGGTCGCGCAGCGCTTCCATCCGCGGCCCGGAGAGCGCGTGCTCGACCTCGCGACCGGCGTGGGCGCGATGGCAGGGCAGATCCTCCGCGCGCACCCGGAGGTGCAGCTCTTCGGAGTGGACCTGCGCCTCTCGCAGCTCCGCTTCGCTGCGCACGCGCACCCGGGTGCCCGCTACGCCAACGCCAACGCGGCCCGCCTTCCGTTCGCCGACGGGACGTTCGACCGGGTGCACTGCTCGTGGCTTCTGGAGCACGTACCGCCAGAGCTCTCGCCGCGGATCGTGAAGGAGGTGCACCGCGTGCTGCGCAAAGGCGGCGTCGCGCACTTCATCGAGGTGGACAACTCCACCTTCCGCATCGCGCCCGAGGACCCGCAGGTCGCCTGGGCGATGGACGCGCTCAACCACGCGCAGGCGGCGGGAGGGGGAGATCCCTTCGTGGGCCGGAAGCTGCGGCCGTACCTCGAGGACGCAGGCTTCTCGCAGGTGGAGGTGGCGCCTTCCGGGCTGCACGGAAGTCTGGCGGACCTGCCCGGCCTGCTGGAGATGGTGGAGGAGTTCGCCGGCATCTTCGAGAGCCTCGACGAGGCGCTCGGGCCCGAGCTCACGCCGAAGCTGCACGAGGCCGCACGCCGCCTGCGCGCGCTGCCGGAGCAGCCCGGCGCCGAGTTCCACTACGAGGGCGCGATCGCGGTCGCCACGAAGTAGCCGGCGGCGTGGCGGCGTGCATCGGGTTGCGCCAAGGTCTTCGGACCAGGGAGGGCAACACGATGGCGGAGAAGCTCGACATCCGGACCGCGGTGATCACCGGCGCGTCCAGCGGACTTGGGCGGGGCCTCGCGAAGTGGTTCTCGGACCGGGGCGTGCGCGTGTGGGCGGCGGCGCGGCGCGAGGACGCGCTCTCCGAGCTGCGGGACGAGTGCGTGAAGACCGGCGGGCAGCTCACGCCCCTGCGGCTCGACGTGGCGGACGCGCAGGAGACGATGCAGACGCTGCAGCGCATCGACGACGAATGCGGCGGGGTGGACCTCGTGGTCGCGAACGCGGGCAACGGCCTGGTGACGAACGCGAAGCGGCTCCGGTGGGAGGACGTGCAGCAGACCATCGACGTGAACGTGACCGGCGCCTCGGCGACCCT
>CAZCWA010000204.1:0-8886 GCA_964502265.1 uncultured Myxococcaceae bacterium
CGAGGAACGCGGCGAGCGTCTTGCCCGAGCCGGTCGGTGCGAGCAGGAGGGTGGAGTGCCCGCGGGCGATGTGCTTCCACGCGCCGGACTGCGCGGGCGTGGGCGCGTCGAACACCTCGAGGAACCAGTCGCGCACCGCGGGATGGAACGGCGCCAGCGCGCTCTTCGCCGAGGGTGGGCGGACCTTGGACACGCCTTTCAGATAAGCGGCGCATGGACGGTGTGCCTGCCCGCCCGGCCCCTCGGCCGCTGCTCTTGCCCCTGTGCGTTTCCGCGCAGGTGACCGCCGCCGCGCCCGCCCAGTGTGCGTCACCCGCCAGTCCCGCCGCCCCCACCTGATCGCGAGGCCAATGCCCGCTCGGGGTGTGGGTGCCTATCCCATCAGGGGGCGGGGACCATGGCGGACGAGGCGGGGACGGGGACGGGGGCACGGCCACCGGAGCGCGAACGGGGTGGAGGCGGTGGGCGCGGCAGGCGTGGGGCCGGTGGACGGTCCGGCCGGCGCTGGCTGAGGTGGGCGTTCTCCGTCACCGGGCTGCTCCTGCTCATCGGCGCGGCGGTGGCGTGGCACATCCTTCAAGGCTGGATGTCGGAGGGCGCGGAGCTGGCGCGGCGGCACGCGCGCTACGAGGTGACGCACAAGGGATGGAGCTTCCCCGGCCGCATCTACGCCCCGGCCGTAGCGCTCGATGGGACCTCGAAGGATCGGCTGGTCGCGGAGGCCCGCGCGCGCGGCTACGTCGAAGACTGCAGCGTGACGCCTCCTCCTCGTGGCAGCTACTGCGCCGAGTCCGGTGCGGTGACGCCGCGTGAAGGCACGGCGCTCGAGCCGGTGCTGCTCGGCTGGCTCATCGGCCCGGACGCGGAGCTTCGCGCGCACCTTCCGATCGAAGAGGCGCCCCCGCATCTGCTCCAGGCGATCGTCGCCTCCGAGGACCGGGACTTCTACGAGCACTCCGGCATCAACCTGAAGTCGCTCGTCCGCGCGTCCGTGGCCAACCTGAAGAAGGGCGGCTTCGCGCAGGGAGGGAGCACGCTGAGCATGCAGGTGGTGCGCAGCCTCACCGGCCGCCGCGAGAAGGAGGTGTGGCGGAAGCTGCGGGAGATGGGCCTCGCCCTGGGCCTCGACCGGGAGCTCGGAAAGCAGGGCGTGCTGCAGATGTACCTCGATGCGCCGTACCTCGGTCAGCGCGGCGGGCTCTCGGTCTGTGGCTTCGAGGCAGCGGCGTGGCACTACTTCGGCAAGGAGGCGCGGGCGCTCACCCAGCTCGAGGCCGCGGCGCTGGTGTCCATCCTCCCCTCCCCCGCCTCGCTCGGACGGAAGCTGGGGACGGACTCGATGCGCCCGCGGATCGCGCGGGTGCTGCGGGCGATGGGCGTCGACGAGTCGCTGGCTCAGGCGCGCGCGGCGGAGCTCGCGCCGGTGACGCCGCTCCCGCTGCCGGAGCCACACCCGGCCTATCTCTCCGCAGCGCGTCTGCACCTCGAGCGCACGCTGCCGCCCGAGGCCCTCTACGCGCGCGGCCTGCGCGTCAACGTCCCCATCGATCTGCCGCTGCAGATCGAAACGGAGCGGCTCTTCCCCTCCGCCCTGCAGCGGCTTCGCGAGGGCACCCACCCCGACGAGGGCGACCCGCCGCATCCGGACGAAGCCCTGCAGGCCGCTGGGGTCGCGCTCGATGCGCACACAGGGCACCTGCGCGCGATCTGGGGAGGGCTGGACCTGCGCTCGGACGGGTTCAACCGGGCGCTGCACGCCCGCCGGCAGCCCGGGAGCGCCTTCAAGCCGCTCGTGTTCGCGCTGGCATTCGAGCAGCGCACGGACGACGCGCGGCCCCGCTACACCGCCGCCTCCACCGCGCGGAACACGCTGCGCACCTTCGACACGCCGCAGGGGCCGTGGCGCCCGCGCAACATCGACTGGAAATATACTTCCACCTCCTCCCTCGCCTACGCGCTGGTGTGGTCGCAGAACGTGGCCACCGCCTCGCTGCTGGAGGAGCTGGGCGGGCCCGTCCCGCTCATCGCCTTCGCGCAGCGGCTGGGCTTCGACACCTCGCGCTTCCCGGAGGAGTACGGGCTCGCGCTCGGGCAGGCGGAGACGACGGTGGTGGAGATGACCGAGTTCGCGGCGCTGCTCGCCAACGGCGGCCGGCGGATCGACGCACTGCCGGTGCTCGACGCAGTGGACCTCGCAGGCCGCGCCTGGCTCATCGGGAACGACTCGCCCACCGAACCGGAGCAGGTGCTCGACCGGGACGCGGCCGCCCTCACCCGCGAGCTGATGCGCGGGACGATCCTCGAGGGCACCGGCCGGACCTCGCGCGGGCGGGACGGGATCGAAGGCTACCGGGGCGAGGCCTTCGGCAAGACCGGCACCACCGACGGAGAGCGCGACGTCTGGTTCGTCGGCGGGACCCCGTCGCTCGCGATGGCGGTCTGGGTCGGCTACGACACGCCGGCGAAGGTGGGCGCCAGCGCGATGGAGTCCGCCGCGCCACTGTGGGGACAGTGGATGGCGAGGACGCTCCCGGACGCGCACCCGGTCGCGGACTTCCCGTCCGAGCCCGCGCTCGAACGCCGTTCCATCTGCACCGAATCCGGCCGCCTCCCCAACCCGACCTGCAAGGTGGTGGGCGCGCCCTTCCTCCGCGGCACCGCCCCCAGCGAGCGCTGCGACCACACCCATCCGCCGCCCGAGATGCTCGACGAGAGCATGGGGGTGGGCGGCGCCGGTACGCCTTGAACGCGATCGTGCAGGGGCCCTAGAGTGCGCGGATCCCAATGGACGAGGAGAAGACGTCAGTCCACTCCATCGCCGATCTCCTGAAGCGGGCGGAGCAGTCGCAGGCCGCCTACCTCATCGTGATCAGCGCGAGGTCACCCGCCGGGGTCGGCCGGATGATCAAGCTCGATCGTGCGGAGACGATCCTCGGACGCAGCCAGGAGGCCTCCTTCCAGATCGAGGACGAGGGCATCTCGCGCAAGCACGCGAAGATCTCGCTGGGGCCGAACGGGAAGTTCCAGCTCGTGGATCTGGGATCGACCAACGGGACCTGGCTCAACGGCTCGCGGGTGGAGCTGGCGCCGCTGCAGGACGGGGACAAGATCCAGGTGGGCTCCAACACCGTCCTCAAGTTCTCGGTGCAGGACCAGCTCGAGGAGCAGTACCAGAAGGTCATCTACGAGTCCGCCACGCGCGACGGGCTCACCCGCACCTTCAACAAGAAGTACTTCCTCGACACCCTGAAGAAGGAGTTCGCGTACTGCCTGCGTCACCGCGTGCCGCTCTCGCTGGTGATGTTCGACGTGGATCACTTCAAGAAGGTCAACGACACCTGGGGCCACCCGGCCGGCGACTACGTGCTCACCCGCATCGCGCAGCGGGTGAACGAGACCATCCGCACCGAGGACCTGCTCGCGCGTTACGGCGGCGAGGAGTTCGCGCTCATGCTCCGGGAGACCTCCGAGGAGCAGGCCCTGACCTGCGCCGAGCGCTGCCGCGAGGCCATCGCCGGGTCGGACTTCGTCTTCAACGGCACGCCCATCCGGGTGACGATCAGCCTCGGCGTCTCCACCCTGCTCGGCTCGGACTTCGTCCAGCCCGAGGAGCTCATCGCCTCCGCGGACCGCTCCCTCTACCGCGCCAAGCACGGCGGCCGGAACCGGGTGGACGGAGGACGGGTCGACGGGCCCTGATCCCGGAGCGGCTTGCGCATCGCGTAGCCGTCCCGAGGGCAGGCGGGCGTCGGGGGAGTCGCGCCGGTCGGAAATCGTCGAACGCCGGCGACCGTTCCACGCGACGCGATGCCGCCCGTTTCAGAACACGACGTCGTCTCCCACCGCATCCCTCCCGCCCTCGATGGCGTCCGCATCGGCCACATCTCGGACATCCACGTCCGCCGGGGCGTGAGGCCGCGAAGGCTCGAGCGCGCGGTGGACCTGCTCAACCAGCTCCGCCCGGACTTCGTGGCGATGACCGGGGACTACGTCTGCTTCTCGCCGCGGCCGCTCCCGAGGCTGACCCTCGCGCTGCGGCGGCTCACGGTCCCCACCTTCGCCACGCTCGGCAACCACGACCACTGGTGCGGCGCCCCCGAGGTCCGCGCGGCGCTCCTGCGCGCAGGGGTGAAGGTGCTGACCAACGAGCACCGCGTCCTCCACGTGCGCGGGCGGCCGCTGCACCTGGTGGGGCTCGACGATCCGGTGACGAAGAAGAGCGATCCGGAGCGCGCCTTCGAAGGCGTCCCCGAGGATGCCACCAGCGTCGTCCTCTCCCACTGCCCGGACTTCGCGGACCGGCTGCGGCAACGGCGCGCCACCCTGGTGCTCTCCGGGCACACGCACGGGGGCCAGGTCTTCATCAAGCGGGTGACGCCGTACGTCTCGGCGCGGCTCGGGATGAAGTACCTGCACGGGTTCTTCGATCTCGACGGGACCATCCTCTACGTGAACCGCGGCCTCGGCGCCGGCGTGCCGGTGCGGTTCCGCGCGCCCCCGGAGGTGACGATCCTCACCTTGCGGAGCGCGGCGCTCGGGCGGCACGCCGGAGCGGTCGCGCTGGCCTGAGCCGCAAAGCCGAGAAGGGCTACTCCCCCGCCGCGACCTTGCCCTCCGGCTGCTCATCCGGTGGGGGGACCTCGAACTCCACCCGGTTCCCGCCGCCCTCCTGCGCCTGATCCAGCGCGCCCTGCGCGTGGGTGACCAGCTCCGCGAACGAGAACGCGCGCGACGGCGAGGTGGCCGCGGAGACGCCCACGCTGATCGTCGGGTGCAGCACCCGGTCTCCGTGGGCCAGGGTGGCGCGGGCCACGCGGTCGCAGATGCGGCGGCTCACCACCAGCGCGCCCTGCAGATCCGTGTGCGGCATCAGCAGCAGCACCCGGTCCGGGCTGTACTGGACGGGGAAGTCGGTGTCCCGGAGCGACCTGCGGATGGCGAGCGCCAGCCCCGAGAGGAGCTGCTCGCGCAGCGCCCCCTCCTCCACGCCGTCCAGCCTGTCGAAGGCGATCAGCGCCAGGGAGAGCCCGAAGTTGTAGCGGCGGGCGCGCTTGACCTCGATGAAGAGGACCTCCTTGAAGTGGGCGAAGGTGTAGAAGCCGGTCACCGGATCGAGGATCCCCTCCCCCGGCCGCGCGGCGATGGGCGGCTCCACAGCGCGGTCCCCGGACGAGGCAGAGGCGGCGGTCAGCGCCCTCAGACGCGCCAGCTCCGGCAGCCGCACCCGCAGATCCTCCGGCGAGACGGGCAGCGGCAGGATGCCGTCCGCGAAGGCGGCCCTCCCCGGCTTCTTCATCCCCGCCAGCACCAGGGCGTCCGCCGTCCCCTCCCTCACCGCGCGCGAGACCTTCGATGCCTCCCGGCCGGTGAAAGAAGGCCCGATGACCACCAGCTTCTCGCGCCGGAGGGCCTCGGGCGCCTGGGCCTGCGTGACCCGGAGCCCGGCCTTCTTCAGGCCCGCCACGATGCGCTCGCGCTCCACCCGCTTCGGCTCGAGGACCGCCGCCACAGTGATCTTCATGTCACGGGAGCCTAGCAGGGGACCGTCCTCCGGCAGAAAACGCGGTGTCGCCGCCTTGCGTTTTGCCCGGCCTGGAGGCATACGGGCGGACCTATTTTTGCGAAGCCGCGGAGGGAGGTGAACCCATGGCCGGTATCCGAGTGAAGGACGGCGAGTCGATCGAGAGCGCCCTCAAGCGTTTCAAGAAGGCGACCGAGAAGGCGGGCATCCTCTCTGAGATCCGCAAGCGGGAGCACTACGAGAAGCCCTCCGTGAAGCGGAAGAAGAAGTCCATCGCCGCCAAGAAGCGCGCGGTGAAGAAGCTGCGCAAGGCGTACTAGTTTTCGCCTTTTTCCGGGAGGGTGAGGGTGCCATACGCCCTCCCCTCCCTTTTTCCGTTTCAGGAGCTTCACATGCCCACGCTGCGCGAGCAGATCGACATCGACCTCAAGACCGCCATGCGCGCCAAGGAGGAGACGGTCCTCTCCACCCTGCGGATGCTCAAGAGCGCCATCCAGTACAAGGAGGTGGAGCCCGGCGCCCAGGCGCCCCTGGACGACGCGGCGGTCGTCGGCGTCCTCTCCACCCTCATCAAGCAGCGCCGTGACTCCATCCAGCAGTACCAGGAGGCGAACCGCGCGGACCTCGCGGAGAAGGAGCAGACGGAGCTGGCGGTGCTGCAGCGCTACCTGCCCGCGCAGCTCACCGCGGACCAGCTCCGCGAAGAGGTGGAGAAGGCGGTGGCGGAGAGCGGGGCCACCTCCGCGAAGGACATGGGCGCGGTGATGAAGGTCCTGATGCCGCGGGTGCAGGGCAAGGCCGAGGGCAAGGCGGTCAGCGAGGAAGTGAAGGCGCAGCTCTCGAAGCTGTAGCCTTCTGGAACTGGCGCCCGGCGAAGTGATCCCCGAGCACAAGATCGACGAGGTGCGCTCCCGCGTGGACATCCACGCGGTGGTGTCCCGCTACGTCGAGCTCAAGCGCTCCGGCAAGAGCTGGGTGGGGCTGTGCCCGTTCCACCAGGAGAAGACCGCGTCGTTCAACGTCATCCCCGACATCGGCTACTTCAAGTGCTACGGCTGCCACGCCGGCGGTGACGCGATCGCGTTCGTGATGCGCTACCTCGGCAAGCCGTTCATCGAGGCGGTGCGGGACCTCGCCCGCGAGGTGGGCGTGGACCTCGACGTGGCGGCGGATCCGGCGGCGCGCGAGCGGCACGAGCTCAAGCAGGCCACGGACCTCGCGGCGCGGCACTTCCAGGAGCGGCTGTGGGATGGGGAGCGCGGTCAGATCGCGCGGGCCTACCTCCAGTCGCGCGGGGTGAGCGAGGCGACGGCGAAGGCGTTCGGGCTCGGGTGGGCGGCGCCGGACTACGGGGACCTCTGCGAGCGGCTGCTCAAGGAGGGCATGCTCGAGTGGGGCGTGCGCGCCGGTCTGGCCAAGCGGTTCGACGGGCGGGACGGCTTCTACGACGGCTTCCGCTCGCGCCTGATGATCCCCATCCGCTCACCGGAGGGCCGCACCATCGGCTTCGGCGGGCGCTTCCTGGAGGTCGTCCCCACGCCGAAGGACCGGACACCGCCCAAGTACCTCAACTCGCGGGACTCGCTGCTCTACAACAAGAGCGAGGTCCTCTTCGGCATGGACCAGGCGCGGGACGAGGTGCGCAGGTCCAAGACCGCGGTGCTGGTGGAGGGCTACTTCGACTGCATCGCCCTGCACGACGTGGGCGTGAAGACCGCGGTCGCGCTCTGCTCCACCGCCCTCACCCCCCAGCACATGGCGCTGCTCAAGCGGGGCGAGGCGAAGGAGCTCATCCTCCTGCTGGACGGCGACGAGGCCGGACGGCGCGCGGTGGAGCGGCTGGCGGGCGCGATCCTCGCCTCGGGCTTCGCCGCCCGGGTGGCCCTGCTCCCCAACGGCGAGGACCCGGACACCTACGCGCGGCGCGAAGGCCAGGCGGGCATGCAGGCGCTCTTCGCGCAGGCGCAGCCGCTCACCGCCCACCTCTTCGAGACCGTGCTCCCCGGCGGCCCGGAGTCCACCTTCGAGGAGAAGATGGCGGGCCTGGACCGCCTGCGCGCGGTGTGCGCCCAGCTCCCGGTGGGGCTGGTGCGTTCGGCCTTCTTCGGGGCGATGTCGAAGCACTTCGGGCTCCCGGCGGCCGAGCTGGAGGCCTCCTTGAAGGGCAAGGAGCCGCAGGTGAAGCCGGTGCCCAAGCCGGGCGGGCAGGCCCCCGGAGCCGGTTCGGGCGCGGGGGGGCCCAGAGCGCAGACGCCGCGTCCCTTCGGCCAGGTGGGGCCAAGGGCACAGCCGCTCGTCCCGCCCCCGCCGGCGGAGCGCGCGCCGGACCCGCTGGAGGTCGCGTGGGTGGCGGCGGTGCTGCGAGACCCGAAGCTGCTCAACGCGGACGTGTGGCGGGTGCAGGACGAGCTGCACGGGCACTCGGGGATCCGCCTCGCGCTGCAGCGGGTGGCCACCGGGGACTCGCCGGCGGAGGTGCTCCACGAAGCGTCGGAGGACCTGCGGGCGCGGCTGGAGCAGGCGGGCAGGCAGCTCCCCGATCAGGAGGAAGCGCTGCACGCGTGGTTCGCGCAGGTTAGCAAGCGCGTCATGCGCCGGCGCGTGGACGAGACCCTGAGCTGGATCGCCAAGGTGACCGCGACGATCCAGAGCGCCAACGAGCTGCCCGAGGACGCCCGGCGGCTCCTCGAGCTGCGGATCGAGCTTTTGAAGAAGAAGAAGGAACTGGCGTGATGCGCCGGGGGGCGGGAAGAAACCGCTGCCCGTCGGAGGTTTGAGGCGCACTTTCACGTCGTTGTCAATGCAGTCAGGTTTGGGGTACACCCCCGCGTTCTAGAAGTTTCGCCTCTGAAGGAGACGTCCCCGAATGGCCACCCAGAAGTCATCCTCCAAGTCCCCGACTGTGCGAAAGGCGAAGAAGGACAAGGAGAAGGACGTCACCAAGCCCAAGGCGGGCGCAAAGGCGGCGAAGGCCGTCGTCCCCGAGAAGCGGACGGCGAAGGCAGCGAAGGCCCCGGTCAAGCCGGCGCCGAAGACCGCGAAGAGCGCGGCGGCCCGCGAGGCGGAGGAGGAGCTGGAGCCCAGGCTTCCGGTGGCCACGCTGCGCGTCGAAGAGGACGAGCTGGATCCCGAGGAGGCCGCGGATGAGCTGGCGGCCGCGGTGGAGGTCGATCCGGACGCCGAGGACGACGAGGACGAGGACGAGGCGCTGATCGAGCGGAAGGAAGTGAAGGACCTGCTCGAGGCCGGCCGCCAGAAGGGCTTCCTCACCTACGAGGAGGTCAACGACGCGCTGCCCGCGGACATCGTCTCGTCGGATCAGATCGACGACGTGATGAGCATGTTCGGCGACAACGACATCGAGA
>CAZCWA010000205.1:0-8880 GCA_964502265.1 uncultured Myxococcaceae bacterium
GGGCCCGCCGTCGCGGAGGAGGACGAGGAGAACAAGGAGAAGGCCGCGCCCGTCGCGTCTCCGCCGCCGCCCTCGAGCGAGGGGGAGGGTGGTGCGGCGAGCTAGGTCAGCCCGTCGGGTGGCGGGGGCGGCGCTGGCGCTGCTCCTCGCCGCGTGCACCGGCTCCGGGAAGCATCCGGTGGCCGGGGTGGAGGTCCAGGGCGCGACGGTGCAGGGCAACGCGCTGCTGGGGATGACGCCGCCGCAGGTGGAGGCGCTCGTGCTGGACGTGGTGCGCGGGCACGGCCGGTTCACGGTGGTCGACTCGAAGTCTTCGCGGGTGCGCGAGGCGAAGGGCGCGGACGTGCCGGTCACCCTGGTGCTGGAGGTTCCCTTCACCCGCGAGTCGGAGAAGGCGGAGCGTGAGGGCCCTCACGCAGAGGTCGGCGTGTTGCTCACGGTCCGTCGCAAGGTCGACGGCGTGACGCACCGCTACGAGCTGGAGGGTTTCGGCCAGCGCGCGATCGAACGTCCGGCGGATCCGCAGGCGCGGCAGGAGGCGATGCGGGCGGCGCTCGAAGAGGCGGTGCGCAGCGCGGTGGACGGCGCGCACGTGCAGCTTCGCGCGCTCCGGTCGAAGGACGCGGCCCTGGTGGCGAAGCTCGAAGGTGGAGAAGGACCGGAGCGCGAGGCGGCGCTGGCGGTGCTCACCGAGCGCGGTCATCCGGCGGCGGTGGACGTGCTCATCGAGCGGCTGGGGAGCGACGCGGAACCGGACCAGGTGCGGCGGGCGATGGGCGCGCTGGCGGAGCTGCGCGAGGAGCGCGCGGTGCGTCCGCTGATCGAGTCCACGCGCGGCCGCGATGCGGGCTTCATCCGCGAGGTGGTCTTCGCGCTGGCGCAGATCGGCGGCGAGGAGGCCACCGCGTACGTGTTCACGGTGGCGCAGGGCCACGACGATCCGCTGGTGCGTGCGGCGGCAGAGCAGGCGCTGGGCGAGCTTCAGTCCCGGACCGCCGGAGGTGAGGAAAGATGACGCGACAGTCCCCGAAGGCAGGGCCGGGCGGGGCGTGGGGGCTCTTCGCGCTGGGTGCGATCCTCGCGGCGTGTGCGCTCCCGGGCGCAGGCTGCGCGGCGCGCGAGGTGAGGCCAGCGGAGGGCGCGCCCCCGACGGCCGACTACCTCCCGCTCGCGGTGGGCAACACCTGGATCTACGAGCGCGATCTGCTCGGCGAGAAGGGCGAGCACACCGTCCGCCTCGTGCGCGAGGAGGACGGGTTCTTCTACGACGAGCAGGGCAACGCGCTGGCGGTGGACGCGTTCGGCGTGCGCGACCCGAAGCGGTACCTCCTGCGCCATCCGGTGGAGGCAGGCCGCGAGTGGACGACGGTGGTCTCCGTCTCCAGCATGGAGCGCTACCGGATCCTCGACGTCGGCTTCCGCTGCGAGGTCCCGGCGGGCACGTTCACCGGCTGCGTCCGCGTGGAGGCGCGCAGCCGCATCGACGCCGACCGGTCGATGGTGAACCAGATCACCTTCGCGCCCGGGGTGGGGATGGTGCGCTTCGACTTCTCCCTCGACGCGAAGGGCGAGCGGATTCCCCAGGGCCGCATGGTGCTGAAGGCCTTCGAGCCGGCGCGGGGCGGCGCCACGCCTTGACCCCGACCCGGGCCGCGGAAAGGGACGCGCGATGCCGCTGAGCGTCGAAGGCCCCGCCCGGACCTTCCGGCAGAACGTGACGCTGGCGGTGCTGCTGGCGAGCGTGGCCGGCGCGGTGAACGCGGTCGGCTTCTTCGTGCTCGGCGCGCACACCTCGCACATGAGCGGGACCATGGCCGCGCTCGGAGAGTCGCTGGGGACCGGTGATCTCGACTTCGCCAGGACCGCCACCCGCTGGGCGCTCGCGTTCGTCGGCGGGGCCACCGCCGCCTCGTTGCTGGTGGAGCTCGGCAGGCGGCTTCGCAGGGGCCGCTACGTGGCGCCGCTGGCCCTCGAGGCCGGGATCCTGCTCTGGGTGGCGGCGGAGATCCTCGGCACGCCCGGAAGGCCCCAGGGGCCCCTGGTGGCCCTGCTCTGCTTCGCGATGGGGATGCAGAACGCGCTGGTGACCCGCATCAGCAACGCGGTCATCCGCACCACCCACCTCACCGGCGTGCTCACCGACGTGGGCATCGGCCTCATCAGCCTGCTGAGCTGGTTCCGGTTCCACCGCGAGCACGTGGCCAGCGCGGACGGCAGCATCCTGCGGGCGCTCCGGCAGGCCGAACCTTTGCGCAACCTCTGGCTCCACTTCGCGCTCATCGCCTCCTTCGTGGCGGGCGCCACCCTGGGGCCGGTGCTCCTCCACGCGTGGGACGGGCGCGCTCTGGCGGCGCCGGTGAGCGTGCTGGTCCTCCTCATCGTGCTGGACCTGAAGACCGCCCGCGAGACCGATCAGCTGGACGAACTCCGCGAACGCGGCGCACGGTGATGGGCGAGCAGGCGGGGGAGCGTGACGGGGTCCCGCCCTCGGGCGTTGATCCTCCGGGAGGCCGCCCGTACCCTCTGCGGACCATGGACCGCGTCGAGCAGACCACCGAGGAGCTCGTGCTCTCGTTCCTCGCGGAGGGCGGTGAGGGCTTCACCTCCGGCGAGGCGCTCTCCGGCAAGCTGGGCCTGTCGAGGACCGCGGTGTGGAAGTGCGTGGCCTCCCTGCGCGAGAAGGGTTACCGCATCGACGCGGTGCCCGCGCGCGGCTACCGCCTGGTGGAGGTGCCGGACCGGGTGACGCCGCTGGAGCTGCAGCCGCTGCTGTCCACCCACGACCTCGGCCACGTCATCCACTTCCACGAGGCACTGCCCTCCACCAACGAGGCCGCCTTCCGGCTCGCGCAGGAGGGCGCCCCGCACGGCGCGCTGGTGATCGCCGACCAGCAGACGAAGGGGAAGGGCCGCCGGGGCCGTCCCTGGTCTTCGCCGCCGGGCGTGAACCTCTACTTCTCCGCCATCCTCCGCCCGGACCTGCCGCCGCAGCGGGCGCCGGAGCTGACCCTGGTGGCGGCGGTGGCGGTGGCGCGCGCGCTCCGGGACGCCGGCGCCAAGGGCGCGGCGATCAAGTGGCCCAACGACCTGCTCATCGACGGGCGCAAGTGCGCGGGGATCCTCACCGAGCTCTCCGCCGAGCCGGACCAGGTGCACTTCGTGGTCCTCGGCGTCGGCGTGAACCTGAACCTCGAACCCGGGGACCTTCCGCCGGAGCTCGTTCCGGTGGCCACCTCGTTGATGCAGGCGCGGGGCACCCGCGTCCCCCGCGCGCTCTTCGCCGCCGCGCTCTTGAGCCGGCTCGAGGAGGCCCTGGACCTGCACGGCGACGAGGGCTTCGCCCCCATCCAGAAGGCCTGGCGCGAGCTGTCCGGCACGCTGGGACAGACCGTGCGCGTTCGGACCGAGCGCCGCGAGCTGGTGGGCGTGGCCGAGGACGTGGACGACATGGGCGCGCTGCTGGTGCGCACGCCGGACGGCCAGCTCGAGCGCGTGCTCGCGGGCGACGTGGAGCAGGTCCGGCCCCAGGCGCGTTCGTAGCGGCCGGGAGGGACCGGGCACGTTAGACTCCGCGTCCCCATGCTCCTCGCCATCGACGTCGGCAACACCAACACCGTCCTCGGTGCCTACGACGGCACGAAGCTGTGCGCGCACTGGAGGCTGGAGACGCACGCGCGGCGCACCTCGGACGAGTGGGGCCTGCTGGTCCGCCAGCTCTTCGCCTGGTCGAAGCTGGACGCGGACGCGGTGCGCGCGGTGGCGGCCTCCAGCGTGGTCCCGCCGCTGCAGTACCAGTTGGAGCGCATGAGCGAGCGCTTCTTCGGGAAGAAGCCCATGTTCGTGGGGCCCGGCGTGAAGACGGGCATGCCCATCCTCTACGACAACCCCCGCGAGGTCGGCGCGGACCGGATCGTCAACGCGGTGGCCGCCTACGAGAAGCACAGGGGCGGGCTCATCGTGGTGGACTTCGGCACCGCCACCACCTTCGACGCGGTGACGCCGAAGGGCGAGTACCTCGGCGGCTCCATCTGCCCCGGCATCGCGATCAGCATGGACGCCCTGTTCACCCACGCATCCAAGCTGCCGCGGGTGGAGTTCACGAGGCCCCCGCACGTCGTCGGCCGCAACACGGTGCACTCGATGCAGAGCGGCCTCGTCTACGGCTACGTGGGCCTGGTGGACGGCATCTGCGAGCGGATGCGCCAGGAGCTCGGCTTCCCCGCGAAGGTGGTGGCCACCGGGGGGCTCGCCCCGCTCATCGCCGCGGAATCGCGCACCATCGAGGAGGTGGACGAGTTCCTCACCCTCGAGGGCCTGCGCCTCATCTACTGGAGGAACCACGCGTGAACGGTGCGCCCATCTCCGCGGACTTCCTGCCGCCGAACATGAAGAAGCACGTGGACCCGGCCGCGCCGGTGCCGCTGCGGATGATGGCGGCGAAGGCGCTGGTCCCGCTGGCCGCCAGCGACATGGCCAGCGTGCTCTTCATGCTCACCTTCGATCCCGACGCCGCCGTGCGCGAGACGGCGGTGAAGACCGCCTCCGGCCTGCCGGATCGGATCCTCGCCTCGGCCCTGCGCGACGAGGCGCTGCCGCCGCCGGTGCTGGGCTTCTACCTGCGCACCCTCTGGGACAAGGACGCCTACGCGGAGATGCTCGTCCTCAACGCGTCCACGCCGGACGAGGACGTGGCGGCGATCACCGCCGGCTGCAGCGCACGGGTGCTGGAGAGCGTGGGGCAGAACCAGCTCCGCCTGCTGCGGCACCCGGACATCGTCCGCCAGCTCTGCCGGAACCCCGCCGCCTCCCCCGCGCTGGTGGACGGGGTGTGTGACTTCGCCGTCCGCAGCGGCGTGGACCTGCCGGACGTGCCGCAGATGCTGGCCGCGAGGGTCCGCATCTTCGGGCCCGAGGCCGCGTCGATGCCCGTGGCCCAGGGGCCCACCGCGGACGAGCTGCTCGCCCAGTTCCAGGAGCTGCAGGAGGAGGGCGCCTCCCCGCTGGAGGAGGGCAAGCGCCTGACCCTGACCCAGCAGGTCCTGAAGATGAGCATCGCGGAGAAGATCAAGCTGGCCACCCGCGGCAACAAGGAGGCGCGCGGGATCCTGCTGCGGGACTCGAACAAGCTGGTCGCCGTGGCCGCCATCCGCAGCCCGCGCATCACCGAGAACGAGGTCCTGATGTGCGCGGCCAACAAGGCCGTCAACGACGAGGTCCTGCGGGTCATCTACTCCAACCGCGAGTGGACCAAGGACTACCGGATCAAGCTCGCGCTGGTGAAGAACCCCAAGACGCCCATGGCCATGTCCATGCGCTACCTCGCCACCCTGCGCGACAGCGACGTGAGGGACCTCGCCCGCGACCGCAACGTGCCCTCCGGCATCGCGCAGCAGGCGAAGAAGACGATCGAGAAGAAGACGCTGCCCAACCGCCGCTGACGAACGCGGCGGTCACGGGCAGCGCGCGCGGCCGGGCCGGGGTCTACCCCTCGGCGACCTCGTCCACGTCCACGTCCACGGGGACCCCACCGCCCTCCTCGAGGAGCTGGGCGGCGATGGCGAGCGCCTTGCGCGTCTTCTCGCGCAGCTTCTCGTCCTCCTTGATCTTCGCGTAGAAGCGCGAGATCCGCTCCTCGTTCTTCTGGCCGGTCTCCTCGAGCTCGGCGATGCGGCGGCGGTGCTCCGCGGCCTCGTCTGCGAAGGCAGAGGACTGCGCCTCGAGCTGGTTCTTCGCCGCGTCGAGATCCATCTGCGTCTGCTCGAGCTCGCTGCGGATCCCGTCCGACTCCCGCCGCAGGCTCTCCGCGCTCTCGCGCTGCGCGTTCAGCTCGGACCGCAGCTCCGAGGCCTCGTCCCGCGCCTGGCGGAGCTGGCTCTCGAGGTCGCCCACCCGGGTGCGCAGGCCTTCGCCCTCCACCTGCGCCGCGCCGAGCTGCCCGCGCAGATCGTCGTGCTCGGCCTGCAGCGTGACCAGGGTGGCCGAGGCGGTGCGGGCCTCCTCCTTCGCCTGGAGCAGCTCGCGGTCGATGCGCCGGCGCTCCTGCTGGAGCTGGTCGGTCTTCTGGTTCAGCGTCTTGAGCTGCGCCTCCTTGCGGGCCATCTCGCCCGAGGCCTCGGACAGCTCCTGCTCGAGCTGGAGCGCCTTGTCCTTCAGCTCGACGATCTCGTTGTCCTTCTCGTTGAGCTCGCTGCGGAGGCGGAGGATCTCCTTGTCCTTCTTGTTCGCCGCCTCGCGCAGCGCGAACGTCTCCTTGGTGCTCCCGCTGGAGGAGGAGGCGCGCGCGGCCTCCAGCTCCTCGGTGGCGGAGGAGAGCTCGGTCTCCAGCTCGCGCGTGCGCTCCTCGGCGCGGACGGCCCGCTCGTCGGCGTCCTGCACCGCGCGCTCGAGCTCGCCCACCCGCGTGCGCAGCGCCCGCAGGTCCGCCGCATCCGGCCCGAACATCCCGGACGCGCCGAACGCCGGGGACGCCGCCTGCCCCGGCAGGTCCTCGCGCAGATCCGCCGGCGGGAGGAAGCCGATCATCGTCCGGTCGTTGCTGCCGTCGTCGTCCTCGCCCACGCCGAACGGGGAGGCCTCCACCAGATCCCCGATGGGCGACTCCTCCGACAGCGGCACGTCCTCCTCGGGGAAGACCGCGTTGAGCATGTCCAGCTCCGGGTCTCCGCCGGAGGTCCGCTCGCCCGCGTCGAGCGCGGCCACCGCGATCTCCTCGGCGGCCACCTCACCGGTCTCGGGAGCCTCGCCCTCTGCGTCCGCGTCTCCGTCCCCGTCCTCGGACAGAAGCTCCGCCAGGTCGAGCCGCTCCTCGGAGCCGGCCGGAGCGGAAGCGCCCGCGTCGTCCGGCGTCCCGAGCTGCCGGGTCACCGCGGCGGTGAGCGCGGTCATCACCACCGGCTTGGGCACGTACTCGTCCGCGCGGACATTGTTCAGGTTGCGGTGGCGCGCGAACCCGTCCGGCGGGCCCACGATCACCACCGGCATCCCGCGCAGCGAGGCGTCCTTCCTGATCTTCCCGCAGAGGACGTAGCCGTTCTGACCGTGGCTGAGGTCGACCTCGAGCACCACCAGGTCCGGCCGCGTGCGGCGCATCAGCTCGATGGCGCCCTTGCCGTCGCCGGTCTCGGTGACGTTGAACCCGCGGCCTTCCAGCTCGGCGCGCATCTGCTGCGACAGGGCCGAGTCGCTCTCGACGATCAGAATGTTCTTGGACATGAGGATGGGGCGGGAGGCTATCGGCCGCGTCGGGCACGCGTCAACGAGAGCGCCAATGGAATCAGGGAGTTGCCCGAACGCTCGCTACTCGGCCGAAAGCCGCGCCGCGCCGCGTTGCTGCTGTGCCTCCAGCAGGGCGCGGATGTCGCGCTCGTCGAGGTCGCTCACCAGCTCGTAGATGATCTCGCCGTCCCGCCACACCGCCACGTTGTACCCGAGCCGGTTCTCCACCGCCGCCGCCGGCAGCGGCCGCGCACCCAGCTCGTTGCGCTCGTCCCCGAAGACGAAGAGCCCGAGCGAGCGCGGCGTCCCGTGGGTGTCGTGCTTCTCGTAGCGGATGTACGCCGCCGGCCGGTCCTGCACGTTGGACAGGCGGGCGCCGGCAATGGCCGCGTCTCCGAAGCGGGGCACGCGCACGTGGTGGTCGAGCTTGCCCTGGAACCAGGCCTCGACGTCCTCGTGCGCGGGCGCGTGGATCTCGTGGGGGAGCAGCCGCGCGTGACGCTTCGCCGCGTCGTGCACGTAGCGGTCGAGCTTGCGCGGCAGCATGGCGGTGGTCACCCCGCCCACCGCCACCAGCACGCCGGCCGCCATCGCGAACCGCACGCTGGTGCGCACCCGCCGCCGCCGGTTCTCCGCCCGGATCCCCTGCTGGAGCCTCAGGCGGAGGTGCGCCGGGGCCTCGGGCGAGGCCTGGCGGGCCCGCGACCTCAGGTCCGAGCGGAAGCGGCGCTCGAAGGAGACCTTCTGCGCGCAGGGAGGGCAGACGCCGAGGTGGCCCTCGAAGCGGGCGCACTCCGGCGCGTCGAACTCGCCGTCACAATAGGCGTGGAGGAGCTTCTCGACTTCCGAGCAGTTCATGCGCGAGCCGTGTAGCAGCGGTCCATCGGGTGCCCCTTCATGGGGGCCCGGGGACCGACTCTACCCGGCCTTGCGGCGGCGGTACTCGTCGAGGTTGGTCGTCTGCCCGGGCTTCTGATTGTTGTCGCTGAGAACACCGGCGCCCAGCGCGTAATCCCGGAGATTCTTCTGGAGGAGCTTTCTCCCCCGGAACAGGCGGCTCATCACCGTGCCCACCGGGCACTCGAGCACCTCGGCGATCTCCTTGTAGGAGAACTCCTGCAGGTCCGCGAGGATCACCACCAGGCGGAAGTCGATGGGCAGCGAGTCGATCGCCCTGAGCACATCGTCCGAGAGCAGCCGGTCGAAGAAGTACTGCTCCGGGTTGGCGGCGAAGTCCGTGGCGTCCCGCGAGATGAACTGCTCGTGGACCGCCTCCCGCTCGGCGCCCTCGGTGACGTTCCGCTCCTTCACCTTGCGGCGGTACTTGTTGATGAAGGTGTTGGTGAGGATCTTGAACAGCCACGCCTTCATGTTGGTGCCGCGTTCGAACTTGTCGAAGAAGCGGTACGCCCGCATGCAGGTGTCCTGGACCAGATCCTCCGCGTCCCGCTCGTTCTTCGTCAGTCTGAGCGCCGCGGAATACAGCGGGTCGAGGTGGGCGAGCGCCAGCTCCTCGAACTCCTGCTTCGTGCGGTTGTTGTGACGGAAGTCAAGCATGGTGTGGTCCAAGCTCCGGGGAATGAATGTTCGAGTCAGCCTGCGTTCCACTTGAATGTACGCAGACGAACACCCGCCGCAACGCCGCCCGCCCGACCGCCCTACGAC
>CAZCWA010000206.1:0-8866 GCA_964502265.1 uncultured Myxococcaceae bacterium
CGCGGATCTCGCGCACGTTCTCCACACCGTTGTTGGACGCGCCGTCGATCTCCGCCACGTCCACCGAGGTCCCGTTCTTGATCTCCACGCACGCCTGGCACGTGTCGCACGGCTGAGCGGTGGGGCCGTCGGCGCTCTGGCAGTTGAGCGCCTTGGCGAGCAGCCGCGCCGCGGTGGTCTTGCCCACGCCGCGGGGCCCGCAGAAGAGGTACGCGTGGACGACGCGGCCCTGCGCGATCGCGTTGCCGATGGTGCGGACCACGTGCTCCTGGCCCGTCATGTCCTCGAACGTCTGCGGACGCCACTTGCGGGCGAGGACCTTGTACGGTTCGGCGTTTTCCATGGGTCGAGGCAAGCTAACGGAGCGCCCTCGTTCCGTCCACGCGCGACGATGCTCCCCTGCCTGCCTGGCTCAGCCGGTCTCCCCGATCCGGAAGGTCCGCCGAAGATGTTCGACGAACGCCGCGACCTTCGGTGAGAGGTGCCGCGAGGAGGGATAGACCGCCTGCAGCGGCGCGGGCGGCGAACACCACCCCGGCAGCACACGCACGAGCCTCCCGCTCCGGACATCTTCCACGCACACGAACTCGGGAAGGAAGGCGATCCCCGCGCCCTCCCGCGTGGCGTTGCGCGCCAGCTCCGGATCGTTCACCTCGAACCTCGGCGTGACCCGGACTTCGACCTTCTCGCCGCGTTCCGAACGCCTCTCCACCGGGGCCTCGCCGCCTGGGTCGGGCACCAGCGTCCACAGGCCCGGCGCCGCGCCCCCGGCCGCAAAGGCGACGCAGTCATGCTTCACCAGCCCCGCCGGCGCGCGAGGCGCCTTCCGCCGCGAGAGATAGTCCGGCGCCGCCACCAGGATCCGGCGGATGACGCCGAGCCTCCGCGCGATCAGCGAGGAGTCCGCCAGGTTCCCCGCCCGGATCGCGAGGTCGAAGCGCTCCTCCACCAGATCCACCGGGCGGTCGGTGCAGTACAGCTCGAGCTGCACGTCCGGGTTGCCCGAGAGGAACGACGCGAACGCAGGCCCGAACACCGCGAACGAGAGCGGTGCGCTCACCCGCAGCAGCCCGCGCGGCGAGGCCTGAAGCCGCGTCACCGCCTGCTCCGCCTCCTCCACGTCCGAGACGATGCGCGCCGCATAGTCGTAGAAGACCCGGCCGGCGTCGGTGAGGCCCAGCTTCCGTGTCGTCCGCTGCAGCAGCCGCGCCCCGATCCGCTCCTCCAGATCCGACACGCGGCGGCTCACCGTCGACTTCGGCATCCCGAGCTCACGCGCGGCGCCGCTGAAGCTGCCGGCCTGCACCACCCGCGCGAAGACGAGCATCTCGTTGAGGTCCATGGTCCAGACATCGTTCCACACGTGGGACGGTCAAGCCAGAGGATGCGCATTGTGCCAGCGCCTTCCGGGGCGCATGTTGTTTCCACGGCGGCGATGAGCGCTGCCTTCAAAACCGAATCAGAACAGGAGAACGACAATGGCGACCCAGCTCTGGAACATCGACCCCAGCCACTCCGGCGTGCACTTCACCGTCCGGCACATGGTCATCTCGAAGGTGCGCGGCTCCTTCGGCGACTGGCAGGGCGAGCTCGTGTTCGACCCGCAGGATCTCGCGGGTTCCCGCGTCACCGCGCGGATCAAGGCGGCGAGCATCGACACCCGGGAGGCGAAGCGGGATGAGCACCTGCGCTCGGCGGACTTCTTCGACGCGGAGAACCACCCCGAGCTCACCTTCACCAGCACCCGCTTCGAGAAGGCGGGGGAGGGCGCGCTGCGCATCGACGGCGAGCTGTCCATCCGGGGCGTGACGCACCCGGTGGTGCTCGAGGCGCAGTACGCGAGCCTCGGCAAGGATCCATGGGGCAACGAGCGCATCGGCTTCTCGGCCGAGGCGACGGTCAACCGCCGTGACTTCGGGCTCACCTGGAACCAGGCGCTGGAGGCCGGCCGGGTGCTGGTGGGGGACAAGGTGGAGATCAGCCTCGACGTGCAGGCGGTGAAGCAGGCGGCAGAGTCCAGCGCGGCCTGAGCCGCCGTAGAAAAAGGGAGGCAGAACATGAGGACCATCCGCAGAGCCGCCGAACGGGGCCACGCCGATCACGGTTGGCTGAAGTCGCACCACACCTTCTCGTTCGCGAACTACTACGACCCGCGGCACATGGGGTTCGGGCCGCTGCGGGTGATCAACGACGACACCGTGGCGGGAGGCGGTGGCTTCCCGCCGCACTCGCACCGGGACATGGAGATCATCTCCTACGTCATCGAGGGCGGGCTCGAGCACCGTGACAGCATGGGCACCGGCTCCGTGATCCGGCCGGGCGACGTGCAGCGGATGAGCGCGGGCACCGGGGTGGTGCACGCCGAGTACAACGCGTCGAAGCTCGAGCGCACGCGCTTCCTCCAGATCTGGATCCTGCCACGCGCGCACGGGCTGCCGCCGGGCTACGAGCAGAAGTCGTTCCCGCGCGAGGAGAAGGCGGGGCGGCTGCGGCTGGTCGCGTCACCGGACGGTGCGGAAGGCTCGCTGCGCATCGAGCAGGATGCCCGGATGTACGCGACCGTGCTCGAGCCCGGGCAGCAGGTGGAGCACAGGGTCGGGACGGACCGCCGCGCGTGGCTGCATGTGGTGACGGGGACGGTGGTGCTCGACGGCGAGCGCCTCGAGGGCGGCGACGGCGTGGCGATCACCGGCGGCGAGCACCTCACCCTGGCCGCGGCGCCGGATGGAGAGGGCGAGGCGATCCTGTTCGACATGCACGGATGAAGCGGATCAGCGTTCCGTCCGGCGCCCCGCCCAGCGGGCCACCACCTTCAGCAGCGCCTCGATGTCGAAGGGCTTGGGCAGGGTCTCGTTGGCGCCGCAGGCAGTGCCCTGCTCGTGGGCGCGGGCGTTGGCGGAGATGACGACCACCGGCAGCGCGGCGAGCGCCGGATCGCTCCGGACCGCCCGGCAGAACGTCGAGCCGTCCATCACCGGCATCATCAGGTCGAGGAGGATCACCGCCGGACGCAGCCCCGCCTGCAGCAGGTTCAGCGCGGCCAGTCCGTGTTCGGCTTCGGCGACCTCGTAGCCTTCGTCCCGCAGCACCTCCGCCACCGTCTCGCGCAGGGCGAGGTCGTCGTCGACGAGCAGCAGCGGGATTCCGGTGGGTTCAGTCATGTCGTGTCACCGGTTCGCGGCGATCGGCCGGACGTTGCTTGCCGGGAAGGCCAGCGTCAACCGGACGTTCCCCGCGACTCCATTCATTCTGTGTGGGCTTCCCCTCTTCGAGGCAAGCGCACCTCGAAGGTGGTGCCCTCCTCGCGCGAGGACCGCACCGACACGCGGCCGCCGTGCGCGCGGGCGATCTCCTTCACGATGTAGAGGCCCAGGCCCAGCCCCTCGCTGCTCGCGCTCCGGCGCCGGAACGGCTGGAAGAGCTGACCGCGGAACTCCTCGGGGATCTCGCCCTGGTTGTGGACCGACAGCCGCACGCATTCGCCCGCGTCCTCCAGCGCGAGCCGCACCGGGGTGTCGGGCACGCCGTGGCGCACCGCGTTCCGGGCGAGGTTCTGCACCAGTTGCTGCATCCGGGTGTGGTCCCACTCGCCGCGGAAGCCCCGACCCGCGGCCAGCGAAGGCGACCCGCCGTGGCAGCGCACCTCGATGCGGCGCTCTGGGAACTCGGCCTCGAGCTCCTCGGCCACCTGCTGGACCACGGCCCGCAGGTCCATCGGCGCGGGCTGCACCGGGATGCCCGCCCCCACCTTGCCGCGGGTGGCGTCGAGCAGGTCCGCGATCATCTGCGACATGGTCTTCGCCGAGGTGGCGACGCGGCCCACGTGGCGCCGCCAGGTGTCGGGGAACGCCTCGGACCGGAGCATCGCCGAGGTGGACAGCGTTATCGCCTGCAGCGGGTTCTTCAGATCGTGCCCGAGGATCGCCATGAAGCGCTCGCGCAGCATCTCCGCCTCCGCCCGCTCGGTGATGTCGATGATCGTGACCACGCCGGCGATGAGCGCGCCGCTCTCGTCGAACACCGGGGTGCCGGTCTGGAGCGTGGTCACCCGCGTCCCGTCCGGACGTTCGATCTCGATCTGCAGCTCGGGCGTGGGTTGGCGTTCGCGGATCGCCCGCGCCAGCGGCCAGTCCCCGGTCTCCAGGCGCGTGCCGTCCGGCCAACGGCCCACGAATCGCTGGTAGTCCTCGAAGGACTTCACCCTCATGTTCTGCGTCCCCCAGAGGTACGAGGCGCGCTCGTTGAACTTCACGAAACGCCCGCTCGGCTCGGCGATCGTCACCCCCACCGGGAGCCTCGTGAGGATGCCGGTGAGCAGCGAGGTCCGCTGCTCGAGCGCCGCCGTCAGCCGCTCCCGCTCGCGTTCGGCGTTGATGCGTTCCGTCACGTCCCGGGTGATCTTCGCGAAGCCGCGGAGCTGGCCGAACGGATCCCGCACCGCCGACAGGGTCGCCTCCGCCTCATACGGCCGCCCGTCCTTGCGGACCCGGATGCCGCGGTGTTTCGACGTCCCGTGCTCCGCGGCCTCGCGCAGCAGCCGCATCGGCTCTCCCTCCGCGCGCAGGCTCTCCGGGAAGAGCAGCGCGTACGAGCGGCCGAGGACCTCCTTCTCCGCGAAGCCGTTGATGCGCTCGGCGCCGCTGTTCCAGCTCGCGATCCGGCCCTCGGGATCGAGCATGAACAGCGCGTGGTCCTGGACCCCGTTGACCATCAGCCGGAAGCGTTCCTCGCTGGCGCGCAGATCGGCGAGGAGCTGCGCCTGGACGATGAGCGATGTCGCCCGCCGGGACATCGCCCGGAAGAGCTGCTTGTCGTCGTTCGAGAAGTCGTACGCGGTGCAGGAGGCCATCTTCGCCACGCCCACCACGCGGTCCTCGTGCATCAGGGGCACCGCGTAGAGGGCCCGGGCGCCGATCTCGCGCAGGTAGTCGTCGGAGACCGCGGGGTCGGCCGCGGCGGCGTGGACCAGAACGGGCTCGCGCGCCTGTGCCACCTTGCCGGCGCACCGCTCGCCGAAGCGCACCTCCGTGCCCAGGGTGCTCTCGGCGCGCGGCCCCACCGCGGCGCGCATCCGGAGTGTGTCTCCGTCGCGCAGATAGACCGCCACGTGGTCCGCCGCGGCGGTGGTCTCCAGCAGCACCTGGAGGAGGCGCGGGAGGAAGGCATCGAGCTCCCCGGTGCCGAGCGCCGCCGCCGAGATCCGATCGAGCGCGACCAGCGTCCGCTCCCGCGCGCGGGTGTACGTGAGCACCGACTTCTCCGTCACCACGGTGATCGCGTCCTCGAAGCGGCGCAGCTCTTCGAGGAGCTGGGGCCCGCTGCGGCCGCGGACGAACTCCGCATAGCGGCCGAACACGACCTGGCGCAGCACCCCGAGCTCCGCCACCACCGTCTCGAGATCGAAGCCGACCTCCAGCCGCTCGATGGCGTGGATCTCGGGGAGGCGATCCAGGTGTGATGCGGTCGCCTCCGTGAGCGGCGCCTGGATCGCTCGGGCGATCTGATCGAGCAGCGGAGGGATGTGGTCGCGCAGCACCGGCGAGGACAGGGGCCTGGCCTCCGCGTGCACCCGGACCCGCGCCTCCCACTCTGCGAGGATCTCCTCGGCCCGCACCTCGAGGAAACGCCCGAGCGAAACCGTGCCGCCACGCCCCTCCGCGTCCGGTTCCCGCGTCCCCTCCGCCCCGCCGCCAATCTCCATGCAGACGGAAGATGGACAGCAACCGGCCGGGGGGGGACGGGCGGAAGGCCGCGGGCTCGCCCGGCCCCTCGCTCGCGCCGCAGCGAAAACGCGATCAGGACACGTCCATGGCCTTCAGCACCGCCTGCGCCGCGTTGTGTCCCGCCGCGCCGATCACCGAGCCGGCCGGGTGGCAGCCCGCGCTGCACGACCACAGGCCCTGAAGGGGCGTCTCGTAGGGCATGCGATCGGCGAAGGCGAACTTGTTGTCCACGTGGTGGATGTGCCCGCGCGTGATGCCGAAGTGCTTCTCGATCTTCGGCGGCGTGAGGGTGAACGTCTCCAGCACCAGGTCGCTCGTCCCCGGCGCGAAGCGGTCGCACAAGGAGAGCAGGTGCCGCACATAGCGGTCCTCCTCAGCGTCCCAGGACGAGCCCCTCGGCTGCCAGGGGACCCACTGCACGAACAGCGCGGAGTTGTGCCGGCCTTCCGGATCCTGCAGCGACGGATCGACGGTGGTGTGGATGTACCACTCGATGGAGGGGAACTCCGCCAGCTCACCCGCCTGCACGCCGCGATATCCGCGCTCCAGCTCCGCCAGCACCACGTCCTCCTCCGGCAGCAGGTGGATGGTGGGCCCGAACTGGCCCCGGTTCTCCGGCAGGCAGGTGAACGTCGGCAGCCGCTCCAGACAGAGGTTCACCTTCATCGTGGTCCCGTTCGCGCGCAGGCCGTTCACCCGCTCCACGAACGTAGAGGGCAGGGCACCCGGCGGCACGAGGTCCACGGTCCGGAACGGATCCGCGTTGCTCACCACCACCTTCGCCCGCAGCTCCTCGCCGCTGGAGAGCCGGACGCCCTTCACCGCGCCGCCCTCCACCAGCACCTCGGAGACGGGGGCATTGACGCGGATCCGTGCGCCCGCCCGCTGCGCCAGCTCCGCCAGCCGCTGCGAGACGGTGCCCATCCCGCCCTCGACGATCATCCAGGTGCCGCCGCTTCCGGGCAGCCGGCACATGTTGTGGACGAGCAGGTTGTGGCCCACGCCCGGCGTGTCGTAGCCGCCGTCCAGGCCGCTGAAGGCGTCGGTCACCGCGTACATCGCCTTCACCAGATCGCTCTTGAAGCCGAAGCGCTCGAGGTACGCGCGCGCGGTCCCACGGCACAGGTCGATGAAGTGCGGGCGCAGGGCAGGGCGGACGAAGCGCTCCGCCGTCTCCTCCAACGAGTACGGCGCCTGCAGCCACGCCGGCGCGAGGTCCTCGCGAAGCTGCGCGAGCTCCGCGTTCATCCGCTCGTTGGCGCGCCAGTCCTGCTCGGAGAAGAACTCCACGAACTGCCGCTTCAGCGACGCCTCGTCCGACCCGAAGAGCAGGTGGCGGCGGCCGGTGGTGGGCAGGAAGTAGTGCGGGTCCCGGCGGAGCAGGGGCAAATCCAACCCCAGCGTCTGCATCAGCTCCGGCGGCATCAGGCCCAACAGGTAGGCGCCGCTCGACACGCCCAGCTTCGGCGCGCGCTGGAACGGGTACTCCGTCTTCGTCGCCCCGCCGATCATCCCGCGCTCCTCGAGCACGGTGACCTGCAGGCCCTTGCGCGCGAGCAGCACCGCGGCCACCAGGCCGTTGTGCCCGGCGCCCACGACGATCACGTCGTTCACTGCGTTCGCTGCGTTCGCGTCACCAGAGGAGGGGATTGAAGGCATGGCCGGCGGTTATAGCAGGCGATGCCGGGCGCCCTCCGGTGGCGGCAGCGGTCACCAGTACAGACGCGCGCCGGCCGTCACCCCGGAGGTGAGCTCGGTGGGGCCGCCGTCGGGAGCGCCGGTGAGGCCCGCGTGGACGTTCGCGTAGAGGAACCGCCAGCCGAGCTCGAGGTCCGCGTTGCCCGCCAGCGCCGAATCACCCAGCAGGGGCAGCGCCCGCGCGGTGACCACCACCCGTGCCGTGTGCGAATCCACCGCCGCGTACGACAGCGAAGGGCCTGCGCGCAGCGAGCTCTGCCACTCCCCGCCCGAGGCGCCCGGCGACCGCACCCGCGCGTCCACCGCCGCGCCCACGGCGAAGCGGCTCAGCCACACGCGCGCGTCCGCGCTGGCGTTCATCAAGAGCCCGTCGCGGGCAGCACCGCCGTCGGCGTCCGAGGAGCCGAACACCGCGCCCACGTCGATCCCGCGCACGCTCGCCATCAACTCGAAGCCGGAGGAGATCCCTTCGGCCGGCGGCTCGAACCAGAACGCGTGCCGCGCCATCACGCCCACGCCCAGGCCCGCGTTCTCGAGCACGCTCAGGTCCACGCCCCCGTTGACCGCGCCGTTGGAGCGCTCTCGCGGGTGCCGGTACTCGCCGGCCTTCGCGATCTTCCGCTCCGACTTCTTCCGCCGCTCGTTCTCCTCCTGCAGGAGCTGCTTCGCCATGGCCGCGTCCCGCTTCTCCTGTGCGGCCACGCCCGACTCGCGGCCCTCGATCTGCGCCAGCCGCGCCTTGTGCGCGTTCTCCAGCGCCGAGAGCTTCGAGTGCTCGCCGCCCTTCTTCACCAGCTTCGCGCGCTCGGTCTCGTAGCGCTCGACCTCCACGGCCCGCTCGCGCGCGATCGTCGCCCGGTCCCGCCGCCGCTCGGCGGTCTGCGTCTCCGCACGCGCACGCGCCTGCTGCTCGAACTTCGCCCGGCGCTCCGCCTCCTCCTTGCGCGCCTCCTCCCTGCGCCTGGCCGCGGCCTGCTTCGCGTCCGCGATCTCCCGCGCGAGCTGCGCCTCTGCACGCTGCCGCCGCTCCAACCGCGCGCGCTTCTTCGCCTCCTTCTGCGCCCGCTTGTCGGCCGTCTTGACCTCCTTCTCGCGGGCCGCCTGCGCTGCTGCCGCCGCTGCCGCCGCCTTCTCCACCTCACGCGAGCGCGCCTGCTCCTCACGCTCCAGCGCCTCGGACTTCTCCTCCGCGCGCTCCTCGGCCAGCGCCCGCGCCTGGGCCGCGGATTTCGCCTCCGCCTGCGCACGTGCCTCCGCCTCGCGCGCCCGCTCGAGTTGCTCCTTCTCCAGCCGCTGCTGCTCGCGCCGGTCCGCCTCCAGCCGCTCCCGCTCCCGCCGCTCCGCCTCGGCCCGCGCCTGCGACGCCGCCTTCGCCTCGGCCTGCGCCCTCAGCTCCGCCTCGCGCGCTGCCTTCTGGCGCTCCACCTCCACGCGCTCGCGCTCCT
>CAZCWA010000207.1:0-8844 GCA_964502265.1 uncultured Myxococcaceae bacterium
GACCTGCAGGAGCAGGGCTACGTCCCCTGGGTCTGCCGGGACGCGGTCATCTCGCGGAACGACGAGGACCGGCTCGCCGGGCTGGACATGATCAAGGCCGCCGGCGCGTACGTGACCTCGGTGGAGAGCGCGCTCTTCGACATGCTCCACGAGGCCGGCACGCCCGAGTTCAAGGCCGTGTCGAAGGCGGTGAAGTAGGCCTGACGCGATGGACGGCTGGGTGGACGCCGGCGCGCTGGAGTCTCTGCCGCCCGGCAAGAAGAAGTGCGTGGAGGTCGGCGCGTTCAGCGTGGCGCTGGTGAACCTCGAGGGCACCGTCCACGCGATCGACAACAACTGCCCGCATCGTGGAGGGCCACTCTCCTCAGGTGACCTGATGGGCACCGAGCTGTGGTGCCCCCTTCACGCGTGGCCGTTCGACCTGCGCACCGGAAAGTGCACCCTCTTCGAGCATGCCCAGGTTCGCGTGTTCGACGTGCGGGTGGAGGCGGGGAGAATCCTCGTCGCCGCGCAGGGGCGGTTCACGTAGAACGCCCCCGTGTCCCCCGCGCGCAAGAAGCAGAGCACCCGCCGCGTCCCGCCGGCCCGCCCGGACCGCGCACGAATGGCGCGCGCGGTGGCGGAGTTCCTCGCGGCGTCCGGCGCGGACCTCTCCGATCCGAACGTGAAGGGCACCCCCGAGCGCGTGACCGCCGCGTGGCTGGACGAGTTCCTCGATGGCTACCGGATGACGCCCGACCAGGCACTGGGCGAGCGGTTCCCTGCGCCGAAGGATGCGGGCAATGAGCTGGTGATCGTCACCGGCCTTCGCTACCGGAGCGTCTGTCCGCACCACCTGCTCCCGTACGAGGGGATCGCGCACATCGCCTACGCCCCGGACGAGGAAGTGGTCGGCTTCGGGCGGCTCTCCACCCTGCTCGATTGCTACGCGCACCGGCTGATCCTCCAGGAGGACCTCGCGCGTGCGGTGGCCCGTTCACTGCGCGAGGTGCTCCGCAGCAAGGCCACCGCGTGCGTGCTCGAGGCGGACATGACCTGCCTGCAGCTTCGCGGCGAGAACCAGCACCACGCGCGCACCCACGCCGAGGCCTACGAGGGCTCGCTGCGGAAGGACGGACCGCTCCGTCGCGAGCTGTGGGCGCGCATTGCCTCCCACCCGGGGCACGGCGTGCGGGGACGATGACCTCGCCCGGCCCGCGGACCTTCAGCGCAGAGCAGCTCCAGCGGGTCCGCGCGGAGCTCGAGAGGCGGCTGCGGCCGGACCAGCTCAGGGACGACGAGGACACGATCGCGGCCTTCGCGCGGGACGAGTCCGGTCACCCGCCGCACTCAGGAGACCTCGTCGTCTTCGCCGAGAGCACCGAAGAGGTCTCGCAGATCGTCCGGACCTGCTACGCGCACGGGGTCCCCTACACGCCGGTGGGCGCGCGCAGCGGCAAGAGCGGCGGCTCCATCCCGGTGCACGGCGGCGTCTCGCTGAGCGTGGAGCGGATGAACCGGATCCTCTCCTTGAGCCCGGAGGACCTCACCGCCACCGTGCAGCCCGGCGTGGTCACCGGCGAGCTGATGCGCGCGGCAGAAGGGCACAACCTCTTCTACCCGCCGGATCCGAACTCCTGGGAGTGGTGCACGCTCGGGGGCAACGTGGCGGAGAACGCCGGCGGGCCGCGGGCGCTGAAGTACGGGGTCACCCGCGACTACGTGCTGGGCATGGAGTGGGTGCTGCCCATGGGCGAGGTGCTCCGCGTGGGCCAGCGCACCATCAAGGGGGTGGCCGGCTACGACCTCACCGGCCTCTTCGTCGGCTCGGAGGGCACGCTCGGGATCGCCACCGAGATCACCCTCCAGCTCCTCCCGCGTCCGCGCTTCATCAAGACCGCGCTCTGCCTCTTCGGCGATGTCCTCCAGGCCGCGCGCGGCGTCACCGCCGTCCTCCAGTCGGGGATCCTCCCGCGCACGCTGGAGCTGCTCGACGAGCAGTGTGTCCTCGCCGTCGACGGGAGGGGCTACGCGTTTCCCGCCGGCACTGGTGCAGCGCTCCTGGTGGAGGTGGACGGCGGCGCGGACGGGCCGCTGATCGAAGAGCTGGCGGAGGTGGCGGCCATCGCCGAGGCGCACGGCGCCATCGAGACCGTCCTCGCCGCCGACGAGTCCCAGCGCGAGAGGCTCTGGGCGGCGCGGCGCACGCTCTCCGTCTCGCTCAAGGCGCTGGAGCGCCACAAGATCTCCGAGGACATCGTGGTCCCGCGCTCAAAGCTTCCCTCGGTGATCGAGGCGCTGAAGCGGATGGGCCAGGACCTGGGCCTCAGGGTCGCCACCTACGGCCACGCGGGGGACGGGAACCTCCACGCCAACATCCTCTGGAGCCACGACACGCAGCGCCCGCAGGTGGACGAGGCCGTGGTCCGGATGCTGGAACTCACTGTTGCAGCCGGTGGGACAATCACCGGAGAACACGGCGTGGGGCTGACCAAAAGGTCGTTTCTCCCTCTGGAGCAGCCCCCGGAGCTGATCGCGGTGCAGCGCCAGTTGAAGGCCCTCTTCGACCCGGCCGGCCTGTGCAATCCCGGGAAGATTCTTCCGTAGTGCGGATGTTCTCTCCCCTGCGGGTATCGAGCAGCAGAGGGGGGATGAGGAAGCGCCGCTAATGGGTGGGGTCAGCGGGCGTCCTGTCACAACGGCCCCGGACGTGAAACGCAATTGGGCGTCGCGCGTCAGAAGGGCCGTCAGCGCCGGGCTCCCGGAGCAGGAGGTGCCAGATGGCAACGTTCGGAACGGATTCGATCGCAACCTACATTCGCCAGATGCCGGTTCACCGGCAACTCACCCGCGAGGAGGAGTACGAGCTCTCGCGGCGCATCAAGAAGGGTGACGAGAGCGCGCGGCAGCAACTGGCCACCGCCAACCTGCCGTTCGTCGTCGCCATCGCCAAGAAGTACGCCCGGGGGGGCTCCCGCCTGGATGACCTCGTCCAGGAGGGGAACGTGGGCCTGATGAAGGCCATCGAGCACTTCGACGCGAAGAAGAACGTGCGCTTCGCCACCTACGCGGTGTGGTGGATCCGCGCGTACATCACCCGCTACCTCAAGGACAACCGCTCGCAGGTCCGCGGGGGGGAGGCCGAGCGCGGGGCGATGAGCGACTTCTCGCTCGACGTGGCCATCGACGACGACGGCGAGACCACCTGGGTGGAACGCCTGGAGGACACGGGTCCCGGGCCGCAGGACGTCTATCTGCGCCAGGAGACGTCCGTGGAGGTCAGCGAGGCCCTTCAGCGGGTGCGCAAGCGCATCGGCGAGATGGGCTGGGACATCCTCCAGGAGCGGCTCACCCAGGATCAGCCGCGGACGCTGGAGGAGCTCGGGCGCCGCTGGGGCGTCTCGCGCGAGCGCGTGCGCCAGGTGGAGCTGCGCACCAAGTCCTTCCTCGAGCGCTACCTCTCCGCGTTCAACCAGGACGAGGAGCCGGGCCTGTCCGAAGAGCAGGACGCCGCCTAGGTCCCCATAGGACGGCGAGACGACCGCCCGGTCCGCTTGTTGGCGAAAGACCGGGCGTGTTAAGTCCCCGCCCCATGCGCACGGCAATCTGGGCCCTGGCCCTGCTCGTGCCCGCGGTGGGGTGGGCGCAGGACGCGGCGGAGGTGTCGGCGCGGATGGATGCCCTCTACGCCCAGCGGCACGACGCACAGAAGCTGAAGGAGCTGACCCAGCTCACCGAAGACGCCCTCGCGGCGCACCCGGAGGACTTCGGTGTGCTGTGGCGGGCGTCTCGGCATTTCTACTGGCTGTGTGACGGCACCCCCTCCGGCGCGCAGAAGCAGAAGCGCGGCCACGGCGAGCGCTCGGCGCAGCTCGGGCAGAAGGCGCTGGAGAAGGCGCCCGCGCGGGTGGAGGGCCACTACTTCGCCGCCATCGGCCTCGGGTGCTACTCCCAGGCGGTGGGCGTGGTGACCGCGCTGCGGCAGGGCGTGGAGGGCCGGTTCAACCGGTGGCTGGACAAGGCGATCAGCATCGAGGCCGGCTACGACAACGGCGGCCCGCTCATCGCCAAGGGCCGGTACTTCTTCGAGCTGCCGTGGCCCAAGCGGGATCTGGGCAAGAGCCGGGAGTTCCTGCAGCGCGCGGTCCAGACGAAGCCGCACGCGGCGCGCGCGCACCTGTACCTGGCAGAGACGCAGTTGAAGGACGGCGACGCGAAGGCGGCCATGGTGTCGGTGGAGCGCGCGCTGGCGGCAGACGAAGAGTACGACCCCGCGGAGGCGCGGCGGTCGAAGGCGTGGGCACGGAGCCTGAAGTCCCAGATCGAGGAGGAGCTCAAGTGAGAGCAGAGAGCCATATGGCGGAGGCGAGCACGAAGACGCTGGTGCAGTTGCTTCAGGATCGGGCGAAGGAGCCGTCCAAGGTCGCCGCCCGGCAGAAGAAGAACGGCGTCTGGCAGGACGTGACCTGGGGTCAGCTTCTGGAGGACGTGAAGAAGGTCTCGGCGGGGCTGATCGCCGAGGGCGTGAAGCCGGGCGACCGGGTGGCCATCTTCGGCGCCACCACCCTGCAGTGGGTGACGTGCGACCTGGCGATCAGCGCCGCCCAGGCGGTGACGGTCCCCATCTACGCGTCGAACACGCCGGACGAGGTGAAGTACATCCTCGAGAACTCCGAGAGCGTGGTCTGCATCGTCGACAACGACGAGAAGGAGGGGAAGCAGGCCGGCCGGCTGACCCGCGTGCGGCAGCGGATCGCGCAGGTGCCCGCCGTGCGGCGGGTGATCGTGATGGAGGGCGCGGCCACCGGTGACCGCGAGGTCGCGCTGGCGGACGTGGTGGCGAAGGGCGGGGACACCTCCGGCTTCGAGTCCCGCGCGGCGCAGATCAACGTCGAGGACGCCGCCTGCTTCATCTACACCTCGGGCACCACCGGCAACCCCAAGGGCGTGATCCTCACCCACGGGAACTGGGCCTACGAGGCCGAGGCGGTGCGGCAGATCAAGCTCATCGAGCCTTCGGACTCGGTGCTGCTCTTCCTTCCGCTGGCGCACTCCTTCGCGCAGGTGATCAAGGCGGCCTGGCTGGGGATGGGCTTCCAGATGGTCTTCGCCGAGAGCGTGGACAAGCTGCTGGCCAACCTGGCGGAGACGCACCCCACGATCCTGCCGGCGGTGCCGCGGGTGTTCGAGAAGGTCTACAACAACGTGGTGGCCAACGGGTCGGCGTCGCCCGGGCTCAAGGGCAAGCTGTTCCGCTGGGCTTTCGGCCTCTTCGACGAGTACGTGGAGGCGAAGAACGCGGGCCGCGAGTACTCGTCGCTCTCGTTCACCCTGGCGCAGAAGCTGGTGTTCAAGAAGGTCAACGCCACGCTGAACGAGCGGCTGGGCGGCAACATGCGCCTGTTCATCTCCGGCGGCGCGCCGCTCTCGCGGAAGATCGCCTACTTCTTCGACCTGGTGGGCTTCAAGGTGCTCGAGGGCTACGGCCTCACCGAGACCTCCGCGGCGACCACCGTCAACCGTCCGGAGAAGATCAAGATCGGCACGGTGGGCGCGCCCCTGCCGGGGACCGAGATCCGGATCGCGCAGGACGGCGAGATCCTCATCCGCGGCCCCGGCGTGATGAAGGGCTACTACAAGAACGACGACGCCACCCGCGAGGTGCTCGAGGCGGACGGCTGGTTCCACTCCGGTGACATCGGCGAGGTGGACGCGGACGGCTACGTGAAGATCACCGACCGCAAGAAGGACATCATCGTCACCGCGGGCGGCAAGAACGTGGCGCCCCAGAACATCGAGAACTCGCTCAAGACGCACCCCATCATCAGCACCGCGATGGTCTATGGCGACAAGCGCAAGTACCTCACCGCGCTCGTCTGCGTGAGCGAGGAGACCGCGCGCAAGGTCCTGCAGGAGGGCGGCGGCGCCATGCCGGGGACCTACAAGGAGATCGCCTTCGCGCCGGTGGTGCAGCAGGCGGTGCAGAAGGCCATCGACTCGGTCAACGCCGAGCAGCCCTCCTACGCCACCATCAAGCGCTTCGCGATCATGGACCACGAGTTCACGCAGGAGACGGGGGAGCTGACCCCCACCCTGAAGGTCAAGCGCAAGTTCGCCACCCAGAAGTTCCAGTCCCAGCTCGACGCGCTGTACGACAACGAGAAGGTGGACTGACCGCGTCCTGCGCGCGCAGCAAAAGGCCGGCCCGTCACGCCCTCAGGCGGACGGCGCCGGCCGGCGCGTTTCAGGGTTCAGCGTGCTGCGACGGGCCGTCGAAGGCAGCCCGAAGCGGCTCAGGCGTCGCGGGAGACGGGCGCCCTGGCCGGCTCCTTGGCCACCGGGGCCTCGGCAGCGGTCGCCGCGGCGAGTGAGCCGGAGGCCTTCTTGTCCGCAGGCTCCGGCTCGTCGGTGTTGAAGCCCTTCTTGAAGTTGCGGATCGCCGAACCGAGCGAGGAGCCCAACTGCGGAAGGCGCGTGGCGCCGAACAGCAGCAGCAGCACCCCGAAGATGAGCAGAATTTCCATGCCCTTGAGGCCCATGACTTGTGACTCCCTCGTCTGGTGACGCGTTCGCATCATACGCGCGTATGGAAACTGCCGCCACAGGAGCCGGAGCCGCGGGGAAGCCTGCCTGCCCGGCGCCTGGGGGGCGGTTGCGAAATTCACCGTGTGTCGATCAAGTAGTACCGTCCCGCTGGCCAGACGGGCAGGATGAAAGGCGATAGAGGGGCTTCGTGGCGCACATCCAGACTCAGAACGACGGGCAGCTCGTCCTCGTGGTGGACGACGATCCGGACATCCTCGAGGCGCTCTCCGAGATCCTCGAGGCGGAGGGCTACGACGTCACCCGCGCGCGCAACGGGCAGGAGGCGCTGGAGCGGCTGGAGGAGACCCAGCCGTCGCTGATCCTCCTCGACCTGATGATGCCGGTGATGGACGGCTGGGAGTTCGCCCGCCGGATGCGCGAGCGGTACGAGGCGGCACAGCGTCCGCCCATCATCGTGCTCAGCGCGGACCGCAACGTCTCCACCAAGGCGCCGGAGCTGGGCGCGGTGGGCTATCTGGCCAAGCCGTTCGAGCTGCCGGACCTGCTGGACATGGTGGGGAACATCACCGCCCGTCCTGCTTGACGCCCGCCTGGCCGGTCATTACCGTCCGGCCGCCGTTGATTCATCAGTCAATTTGACGCGGAGGGTCAAACGATGGCGGACACGAACCCGAAGAACATCCTCGAGCAGGAGATCCCGAAGGTCCTCACCGAGAAGCCGGAGCTGGGGAAGGACATCAACGCGGTGGTCCACTTCAACGTCACCGGCGACCAGGGCGGGACGTGGACGCTGGACCTCACCAAGGAGTCGGACTGGGTGAGCGAGGGCGCCAACGGCACCCCGAAGATGACCATCACCGTGGGGGACGAGGACTTCGTGAAGATCCGCCAGAAGCAGCTCAACGCGCAGATGGCGGCCATGCAGGGCAAGCTCAAGTTCAAGCCCATGGACATGGCCCTGGCCATGAAGCTGGGCAAGCTCCTCTCCTAGCGTGGCGCTGGAGGGGCTGAAGGTCCTCGACCTGTCGAGGCTGCTGCCGGGCCCGTACGCGAGCCTGCTTCTGGCGGACCTCGGCGCGCAGGTGGACAAGGTCGAGGACCCCAGGGGTGGGGACTACCTGCGGCAGATGGCGCCGCAGGTGGGCGACCACAGCGCGATGTTCCTGGCGCTCAACCGGAACAAGCGGTCCATCACCCTCGACCTCAAGTCAGCGGACGGCGCGCTGGCGCTGCGGCGGTTGGTGCGCGGCTACGACGTCCTCCTCGAGAGCTTCCGGCCCGGGGTGATGGACAAGCTGGGGCTCGGGTACGGCGTGCTCTCGAAGGAGAACCCGCGCCTGGTCTACTGCGCGGTCTCCGGCTTCGGTCAGACGGGACCGGATCGCGGACGGGCGGGGCACGACCTCGGTTACATCGCGCGCGCGGGCGTGCTCGGGTACGGCGGACGTGCGGACGGTGAGCCGGCCATGCCCGGGGTCCAGGTGGCGGACGTGGGCGGCAGCCTCTTCGCGGTGGTGGGCATCCTCGCCGCGCTGCAGGAGCGGGCGCGCACCGGCCGCGGACGGCTGGTGGACGTCTCCATGACCGAGGCCGCCACCGCCTTTCTGCACATGCACCTCGGCGCGCGGCTGCTCCAGGGCGAGGAGGGCACGCCCCTGCGGCGCGGGGTGGAGACGCTCAACGGTGGGTATGCCTGCTACGGGGTCTACCGGACCCGGGACGGGCGGCACCTCGCGGTGGGGGCGCTGGAGCCCAAGTTCTTCGCCGGGTTCTGCGAGGCGCTGGGGCGGCCGGAGTTGCTCGCGCACGCCTACGACACCGGGGAGGCCGGCGCACGCGCACAGTCGGAGATCGCCGAGGCGCTGGCGCAGAAGCCGCTGGCGCACTGGGCGGAGGTCTTCCGGGCGCTCGACGTGTGCGTGGAGCCGATCTGGGAGGGCGACGAGGTGCTCGCCGATCCCCAGCTTCGGGACCGCGGGCTCTTCGTCCGCGCGCACGACGCGCTGCTGGGGCGGGAGGTGACGCACCTGCGCACCCCGTTGCGGCTCGATGGGGCGGGGGAGGAGGGCTTCCGGCCGAAACCCGCGCCGCGGCTCGGCGAGCACACGGAGGAGATCCTGCGCGAGGCTGGACTTTCCGAAGAGGAGATCGCCCGGCTTCTCCCCGCGCGGTAGGGCGGGCACAATGCCCCCGTGTTGCGGCCATCCCTCCTGCTCCTCGGACTGTGCCTTGCGCTGCTGGGCGCCGGGATCCTCTCGTGCGGGGCGCGGGACGTGGACGCGCCGCCGCGGCAGCGCGCCTCCGAGGAGATCGTCCGCT
>CAZCWA010000208.1:0-8826 GCA_964502265.1 uncultured Myxococcaceae bacterium
CGTTCTCCACCACCACGATGGCGTCGTCGACCAGCAGGCCGATCGCCAGCACCATGCCGAACATGGTCAGCGTGTTGATGGTGAAGCCGAAGGCCGCGAGCACGCCGAAGGTGCCCAGCAGCACCACCGGCGCGGCGATCGTCGGGATCAGCGTGGCGCGGAAGTTCTGCAGGAAGAGGTACATCACGCCGAAGACGAGCAGCAGCGCCTCGAAGAGGGTGCGCACCACGCTCTGGATGGAGAGCCGCACGAACGGCGCGGTGTCCACCGAGGTCTTCACCGACAGCCCGGGCGGGAAGAACTGGGCCAGCTCGTCGATCCGCTTGCGCACGGCCTCCGCGGTGTCGAGCGCGTTGGCGCCGGAGGCGAGCTTCACCCCCAGCGAGGCCGAGGGGCTGCCGTTGTAATAGGAGTCGGTCTCGAAGTTCTCGCCGGTGAGCTCCACCCGGGCCACGTCGGACAGGCGCACCTGGGAGCCGTCCTCGTTCACGCGCAGGAGCACGTCCCGGAACTGCTGCTCGGAGGTGAGCCGGCTCTGCGCGGTGATGGTGGCGTTGAGCGCGGTGCCCGGCAGCGACGGCATGCCGCCCAACTGGCCGGCGGAGACCTGGACGTTCTGCTCGCGGATGGCGCCGATCACGTCCGAGGGCACCATCCCCAGGCCGGAGAGGCGATCCGGATCCAGCCAGACGCGCATCGCGTACGGCGCGCCGAAGAGCTGGGTCTCGCCCACGCCGGGGACGCGCGCGATGGGGTCGACGATGGAGGTGGCGATGTAGTCCGCGATGTCGACGCGGGCCATGCTCCCGTCCTCGGAGACGAAGGCGAAGATCTGCAGGAAGTTCCGCGCGCTCTTGAAGACGGTGAGGCCCTGGCGCTGCACCTCCTCGGGCAGAAGGGGCGTGGCGCCGGCGAGCTTGTTCTGCACCTGCACCTGCGCGATGTCCGGATCCGTCCCGGGCTCGAAGGTGAGGCGGATGGACACCGAGCCGGAGCCGCTGCTCTCGGAGGTGATGTACCGCAGCCCGTCGATGCCGTTCATCTTCTGCTCGATCACCTGGGTGACGGTGTCCTCGAGCGTCTTGGCGTCCGCGCCGGGGTAGAAGGCGTTGATGCCGATCTCCGGCGGGGCGATGGCGGGATACTGCGCCACCGGCAGCGTCATGATCGACAACGCGCCGGCGAGCATGATCAGGATCGCGATCACCCACGCGAAGATGGGTCTGTCGATGAAGAACCTTGCCACGTCGTGTCTCCTGACCTGGGCTCTGGAGCGGGAGCAGCCGCGCTAGCGGCCGCCCTCCGGACGCGGGGTGGAGGAGGCGCCGATGGCCTCGAACTTCGCGGGGACGGTGGTCACCGGTGCACCGGGCCGGACCTTCTGCAGGCCCTCGATGACCACCGCGTCGCCCTCGGCGAGCCCTTCGGTGACCAGCCAGCGGTTGCCCACCGCGCGCGGCGCCACGATGGGGCGGACCGCGACCTTGCCGTCCTCCACCACCAGCACCGAGGCCTTGCCCTGCGCGTCGCGGCGCACCGCCGGCTGCGGCACCATCAGCGCCTGCGGCCGGGTGCCCTCCTCGAGCTTCGCGCGCACGAACATCCCGGGCAGCAGGGTGCCGTCCGGGTTGGGGAAGAGCGCGCGCAAGGTGACGGAACCCGTGGAGCGGTTCACGGTGATGTCGCTGAACTGCAGGGTGCCCACCGGCTCGTAGAGGCTGCCGTCCTCGAGCACCAGCCGCACCTTTGCGCCCTCGCCCGAACGGACGAGGTTGCCGCTCTCCAGCTCCTGGCGCAGCCGGAGCAGCTCCGCCGAGGACTGGGTCACGTCCACGTAGATGGGATCGAGCTGCTGCACGGTGGCGAGCAGGGTGGCCTGGCCCTGACGCACGAACGCGCCCTCGGTCACCTCCGAGCGGCCGATGCGCCCGGCGATGGGCGAGCTCACCCTGGTGTAGCCGAGGTTGATCCGCGCGGTCTGCACCGCGGCCTTGCCCGCCGCCACCTCCGCCGCCGAGGCGCGCTGCGCCGCCAGCGCGGTGTCGTGCTCCTGCCGGCTCACCGCCCTGTCCGCGAGCAGCGACGCGTAGCGCTCCGCGACCGCCTTGTTGTTCTCCGCGTTGGCCTCCGCCCGGGCGAGCTGCGCCTGCGCGCTCTGCAGCGCCGCCTGGTACGGCAGCGCGTCGATCCGGAAGAGCGGCTGGTCCTTCTTCACGTCCGCGCCCTCTTCGAAGAGGCGCTCGAGCACGATCCCGTCCACCCGCGCGCGCACCTCGGCGATGCGGAAGGGCGCGGTGCGGCCGGGCAGCTCGCGCTGCAGGGTCACCGGCTCGGCCGAGACCGTGACCACGCCCACCTCCACCGGACGCGCGGGGCCGCCCTGCTGCGGCTGCGCCGAGGATTCCTTGCAGCCGCCGAGGCCGAGCGCGGCGGCCGCGAGCGCGACGCCAAGGAGGGAGGTAAGTGGTTGATTTCGCTGGGTTCTCACGCGTGCTCCAAAGCTTCCGCCGGCCAATGGCAGGGGCGAATGACTAAAGGCCCACCGGTTGACTGTCAATACTGGACGGTTTAGTTCAGTGACGATTCGATGCGCATCCCCGCCCGCCAGCCCCCCGCCGCGAAGGCACCCCGAGCCGCCGGCGAGCTGTCGCCGGTGAAGCACGGGCAGATCCTCCAGGGCGCACGGGACGTGTTCCGGGAGCAGGGGTTCGAGCGGGCGAGCGTGGACGCGATCGCCGCCCGCGCGGGGGTCTCCAAGGCCACCATCTACAATCACTTCCACGACAAGCAGGCGCTCTTCCTCGCCTCGTTGGGCACCGAAACGCAGGAGCTGCGCGAACGCTTCCACTCTTTGTTGGATCAGCCGTCCGGCGACGTGGCGAGCGACCTGCAGCGGATCGGTTCGCAGCTCCTCCGGCTGATCAGCAACCCGGCGCACGTGCAGCGGTACCGCGCGGTGGTGGGGGCGGCGGAGCAGTTCCCCGAGCTGGGCCGGACGCTCTACGAGTGCGGGATGAAGGCGGGCCGGCAGCACATGGCGCGCTTCCTCGGGAGGGCGGCGGAGGCGGGGCTGCTCGTCATCGAGGACGCGGAGCAGGCAGCCATCGACTTCCACGTCCTCTGCGCGGGCGAGCTGACCCGGCAGCTCCACCTCGGCGTCCTGCAGTCGCTCGAGGAGGAGGCGATCGCCCGGAACGTGGCGCACGCGGTCAAGGTGTTCCTCGCCGCCTACGGCCGCTGATTGCATCGGCGCGGCGCCGTCTCCATCCATCGTTGGGGGAGGAGGCCGGAGAAACCGCGCGTGACGAACCGGGACATCATCGACGCGACCACGTCCGACAGGCTCCTCGCGCTGGGGATGGTGCTGCTGATCGGCGCGATCACCTTCGTGGTGGGCCGCTGGATCGCCCGCCGGCTCAAGGGCTGGACGCGCCTCGGGCTGTACGGGCTGGAGCGGCTCGCGGCGCCGGTCACGCTGCTCGCGGTGGCGGGGGCGGGCAAGGCGATCTTCGTCCCCGTGGCCCGCGAGCCGGAGGTCCTCAACGAGGTGGTGGAGGTCCTGCTCATCGTGGCGGCGTTCTGGCTGGTGACCCGCGCGCTGGACGTGTTCTGGAGGACCGGCGAGCACAGCATCCGGCTGCGTCACAGCGCGGCGGCGCGGGCGGCGCTGATGTCGGCGAGGCAGCTCGGCAAGGTGGTCGTGTGGGTGGCGGCGGCGGTGACGCTGGCGGTGAAGCTGGGCGCGGCCGAGCAGCTCTACCTCGCGCTCGGCGCGGTGGGCGCGGCGCTGGCCTTCGCCGCCCGCGACCCCATCCGCAACGCGATCGCCTTCGCGTCGATGGTGGTGGATCCGCCGTTCCGCCTCGGGGACCGGGTCCGCATCGAGGACTTCCGGCCCGGCAAGCCCGCGGAGGGGACCATCATCGCCATCACCCTCTCGGCGACGACGCTCGAGACCGACAAGCACACCCGGGTGGTGGTGGCGAACATCCTGCTCTACACCATGCGGGTGGAGAACCTCTCGGTGGCGGACCGCCGCCGGCTGGAGCTGCTGGTGCCCCTCCCCGAGCGCCTCTCCACGCGGGATCTGCGCGAGGCCTGCGACGAGATCGAGGCCGACCTCAAGAACGACCGGCGCGTGTCCGACGTCAGTCCGCCGCACGTGTGGATCAGCGGGGCGCCCGGGGGGCTGCACCTCAAGGCCTCGCTCTGGCTGCGCAAGGCGACCGAACGGCACGCTGCCCAGAGGGACCTGATGCTGGGGATCCGCGCCCGCATCGAGCAGCATGTGCTCGCCCAGCGCGCCCGGCAGGAGCGCAAGGACAAGCGCCGGGAGGAAGGGCGCCGCGGACGCACGCGGCTCGCCCCCACCTGATCGCCCGCTCAGCCCACCCGGATGGCGGGCTTGTCGTCCTTCAGCTCGACGAACGCCTTGCCGCCGTCCTTGAGGCCGCCGAAGAGCAGGGCCTCGGCGAGCTTGCGCTTGAGCTCGATCTCCACCAGCCGCGCCATCGGCCGGGCGCCGAACTCGGGTTGGTAGCCATGCTGGGCCAGCCAGTCCCGGACCTCCGGCGCCACCTCGAGGGTGACGTTCTTCGGCTCGAGCTGCGCGCGCAGTAGCCCCAGCTCCTTGTCCACGACCTTGAGGATGGTCTCGCGGGAGAGCCCGCCGAAGAGGATCCACCCGTCCAGCCGGTTGCGGAACTCGGGGGTGAAGGTGCGCTCCACCGCCTTCTTCGCGCGGGAGGCGTCCACGGTGGAGCCCTCCCCGCCGAAGCCGATGGAGCGGGTGGCCATGTCCTGCGCGCCGGCGTTGGTGGTGAGGATGAGCACCACGTTGCGGAAGTCCGCCTTGCGGCCGTTGTTGTCCGTGAGCGTGGCGTGATCCATCACCTGCAACAGGATGTTGAACAGGTCCGGGTGCGCCTTCTCGATCTCGTCGAGCACCACCACGCTGAACGGGTGCTTCCGCACCGCGTCGGTCAGCAGGCCGCCCTGGTCGAAGCCCACGTAGCCCGGCGGCGCGCCGATGAGCCGCGAGACGGTGTGCTTCTCCGAGTACTCGCTCATGTCGAAGCGCAGGAACTCCACCCCCAGCGTCTTCGCGAGCTGCTTGGCCAGCTCCGTCTTGCCCACGCCGGTGGGGCCGGAGAAGAGGAACGAGCCGATGGGCTTGTCCGGCGCCCGAAGGCCGGAGCGCGAGAGCTTGATCGCCGCCGACAGCTCCTCGATCGCGGTGTCCTGGCCGTAGATGACCTTCTTCAGCTCGCCTTCCACGTTCTGGAGCTGCTGGCCCTCCGAGGCGCTCACCGTGCGGGCGGGGATCTTCGCCATCCGGCTGACCACCACCTCCACGTCGTGGACGCTGACCGTGCCCTTGCGCTCGGCCTCCGGCAGAAGGCGCTCCGCCGCGCCCGCCTCGTCCAGCACGTCGATCGCCTTGTCCGGCAGAAAGCGCTCGTTGATGTGCTTGGCCGAGAGCTCCGCCGCGGCGCGCAGCGCGTCGTCGTCGTACTTCACCCCGTGGTGCTCCTCGTAGCGGCCGCGCAGGCCCTCGAGGATCTTCACCGCGTCCTCGACCGAAGGCTCCTCGACCTCGATCTTCTGGAAGCGCCGGGAGAGCGCCCGGTCCCGTTCGAACGACGCCTTGTACTCCTGGTAGGTGGTGGAGCCGATGCAGCGCAGCGTGCCCGAGGCCAGCGCCGGCTTGAGCAGGTTGCTCGCGTCCATCGACCCGCCGGAGGTGGCGCCCGCGCCGACGATGGTGTGGATCTCGTCGATGAAGAGGATGGCGCCGGGGATCTTCTGCAGCGCCTTGAGCACCGCCTTGAGCCGCTCCTCGAACTGGCCGCGGAACTTGGTGCCGGCGAGCAGCGCGCCCATGTCCAGCGAGTAGACGGTGGAGGTGGAGAGCGCCTCGGGGACCTTCTTCTCGTGGATGTGGAGCGCGAGCCCTTCGGCGATCGCCGTCTTGCCCACGCCGGCCTCGCCCACGTAGATGGGGTTGTTCTTCCGCCGCCGGCAGAGCACCTGGACCGTGCGCTGCAGCTCCGGCTCGCGGCCGATGAGCGGGTCGATCCTGCCCGCCTCCGCCTCGGCGTTGAGGTTGGTGGTGTAGGCCGCCAGAGGGTCCTTCGCCGGTGCCTGTCCGCCCTCGTCGTCCTCGCCGCCGGCCTGGCCATCGCCGGCCGAAGACGCGGTCTCCTCGTCGTCGCCTTCAGGCTCCTTGGTGACGCCGTGCGAGATGTAGTTGAGGACGTCCATCCGGGTGACGCCCTCCTCCTTGAGGAGGTAGAGGGCGAACGAGTCGTCCTCGCGGAAGAGCGCCACCAGCACGTCCCCGCCGTCGATGGTCTTCTGCTCGGCGGAGAGCGCGTGGATGGCCGCCCGCTGGAACACCCGCTCCACGCCGATGGTCTGCTGCGGATCCCGGTCCACGTCCTCCGGGAGCTGCTCCATCGTCTCGTGGAGGAAGGTGGTGAGGCGCTCCTCGAGCCGCTTCATGTTCGCGCCGCACGCGCGGAGGATCTCCGCCGAGCGCCGGTCCTTCAGCATGGAGAGCAGCAGGTGCTCGAGGGTGAGGTACTCGTGCCGCAGGCGGGTGGCCTCCTCCAGCGCCTGGCGGAACACTGCCTGCAACTCCCTGGCTATCGACGGCGGTGCCAATTCAGTCTTCCTCCGGTTCCATCGTCAGCCGGAGCGGGAACTCATGCTCCCGCGCGAGCTGCTCGACGAGGCGGATCTTCGTCTCCGCAATCTCGTACGTATAAACGCCCGCCACGCCGATGCCATGGTTGTGCACGTGCATCATGATCCGCACCGCGTCCGTCTCCGACCTGTGGAAGACCTCGCGCAGCACCGCGACCACGAACTCGCGGGTGGTGTAGTTGTCGTTGTGCAGGAGCACCTTGTAGAGCTTCGGCTTCTGCAGCTTCGGCTTGTGCCGCGTCTCCGTGGCGACGCCGCCCTCGCCCTCCGACTCGAACTGCCGACCCATCGTCCGTCTCCCTGCTTCGCGTCCTACGGCTCGCGCTTGAACCCCGTCTCCTCGTACCAGCGCGGAAGGCCCTCCGCGATGGCGGCGCGCTCGTGCACCAGGAAGTCCCGCACCGCCGCGTCCAGCCGGCCGTGCGCGATCCAGTGCGCGCTCCACGTCAGCGCCGGCTCGAACCCGCGCGACAGCTTGTGCTCCCCGCCCGCGCCGGGCTCGAAGTGCGAGAGCCCCCTTTGGATGGCCTCCTCCACCGGGTGGTAGATGCAGACGTTGAAGTGGAGGAACGGGTGCTCCTCGAAGGTTCCCCAATAACGCCCGTAGAGCACGTCCGCAGATCGAACGTTGATCGCGCCGGCCACCAGCTTCCCTTCACGCCGCGCCTCCACCAGCTCCACATGGGGCAGCAGCCGATCGAGCGCGAGCTCGAAGAAGCGCCCGGTGAGGTAGCGCCGGCCGTAGAAGTACTTGTCCACGGTGGAGGTGTAGAGGTCGTACAGGCGTGCGGCGCCCACCTCGCGCAGCGCGTCTCCCTCCACCGTGCGGACGGTGATGCCCTGCTCGGACGGGCCGCGGCGCTCTCTCCGGATCTGGTTCCGGCGCGAGGACTTGAAGCGCGCGAGGAACTCGTCGAACGAGGCGTAGCCGTGGTTGCGCCAGTGGTACTGCACCCCGTTGCGCAGCGCGAAGCCCGCCGCCTCCAGCCACTTCGCCTCGCGCTCGGTGGGGAAGAGCACGTGGACCGAGGAGAGCCCCTCGCTCCGGGCCAGCGCCAGCGCCGCCCGGCCGAGCTCCCCCGTGAGCTGCTCCGCGTCCTCTCCGGGCGCGACGAGGAAGCGCGGACCCGTGGCCGGCGTGAGCGGGACCGCGAAGACCAGCTTCGGGTAGTAGGGGATGCCCGCGCGTTCGGCGGCGGAGGCCCAGCTGAAGTCGAAGACGAACTCGCCGTGGCTGTCGCTCTTGAGGTAGGCGGGCGCCGCGGCCACCAGCCGTCCCTCCCGCCGCAGCGCGAAGTGCATGGGCCGCCAGCCGCGCTCCGGGGTGACGCTGCCGCTCTCCTCCAGCGCGTTGAGCCAGTCCCAGCGAACGAAGGGGGGCGCGTCCGGGCCGAGCAGCGCGTCCCACTCGGCGCGGGGGATCTCCGCCATGGCGGGGTGCAGCGAGAGCGACGACACGGTCCAGAGGATGCCTTCGGCGCGGCCACCGGTCGAGTGAAGCCTGAGGGGAAGGCGGCCGGGCCGGCGGGCCTTGCGCCCGGAGGGGATGCCTGGCCGCCCGCTGGGCCTCCTCACCGGGGAGGGCCGTGCACAGCGTTCGCCCATGGCGAGCGTAGCGATCCTGATCGACCGAAGCTTCGACGACGTGGCCCTCCGGCGGACCCTGGAGCGGCTGGCAGCGGACGGCCACGAGGTGATGGTGGTGGGGCCGCGCGGGGGCGAGCAGCTCCACGGCAAGGACGCCTCCACCCACGTGCACGTGGACCGCTCGGTGGACGAGGTGGACGTGAACGCGTGCGACGCGCTCCTCATCCCCGGCGGGGTGCCGATGAACCACCTGCGCACCCACGAGCGGATGCTGAACCTGGTGCGCGACGTGTACGCCCACGGCAAGCCGGTGGCGGTGCAGCGGCCGGACGGCTGGGCCATGGTCCGCGCGGACGCGAAGGCGCGGGGGCTGGTGTCCTGGCCGCCGGTGAAGCGCCGCATGTTCTATCCCGAGGGGCCGCTGGCCCAGGGCGACGGCATTGCCGAGCGGGTGATGATCGCCTCGACCGACACCGCGGTGGACTCGCTGCTGGACGCGTTCCTCGCGCAGCTCGAGAAGGGGCCGCGCGG
>CAZCWA010000209.1:0-8776 GCA_964502265.1 uncultured Myxococcaceae bacterium
GCTCGCGTCCGTCGCGGCGAAGGAAGCGGAAGCCCGGTCCGCGCTGCTCGAATCGAGATCGGAAGCGGCGCAGCTTCGACAGGTCGCGGAGTCGGCGGCGTCTGACCTCGAGGAGATGCGGAAGGATCGTGCGACGCTGGAGCAGCAGCTCGACCAGTTGTTGCGGCGCGCGGAGGCCTCGGACGCGGAGCTCTACGGACTGAAGCAGATCGTCACCGCCTCACAGCTCCGCGAGCGAGAGCTGCTTTCACAGATCGACCAGGGGCACAGGCGGATCGAACTCCTCAATCGTCGGCTGAACGCGCAGGACCAGGAGCTTGCGGTGCTGCGGCGGGCAGCCGGACGTCCGTCTCCCACCGGAGCCGAACAAGCCTCCCGCAGCGCGACGCGCGCCTCCGCCGAACGCGTGGGCGGAGAAGCCACGGGTGCCGGCGCGCCGCTGCCGGAGGACGATGACGAGCTGCCCATCGTCGAGATCGATTCGCTCCTCCTCTCCGAGCCGGGAGTGGAGGAGATCGCCGTCGAATGGCCCGAGGAGGACGAACGAAAGCGGTGAGCAGGTGCCGCTGTTCACGTGCACGACATCGTGGACCGCTCCTTCATCCGACCCATCGCATTGCTGCTTCCGGCTGCCGCCGCGCTGATCCTGGGGGCGGTGTATCTCGCGGCAGGGGACGGCGAACCGTCGACAAGCGCGTCAGGCATGGATGGGAGGACCTCGCGTTCCGAGTCTTCCCCCGGCCCGAACGAGAACGTGGCGCGGTGGAAGTCGCCAGGCGCGCCCGCCGACAAGGCGCGATGGCAGGAGGGGCACCTGTCGGGCACGGTCGTAGATGGTACGGGCGCGCCGGCACCAGGGGCCCGCGTCCGGCTGAAGGGAGAAGACGGCGGGGAGCAGGAGGTTCGCGCGGACGACGAGGGCCGGTTCTCGTTCACGGCGCACGCACCGAACAGGTTCCTGATCTCCTCGAGCACGGCAGAGGCCGCGTCGGAGGTGCTCGGTCCGCTCGCCCTCGCACGTGGGCAACGCGTGGAGGGGCTCCGGCTCCAGCTCCTCCCGGCAGCGAGCGTGACGGGGACGGTGTTCGCGACAGGATCGCGCGCGCCCATCCCCGGGGCCATCGTGCGCAGCGCGACGGCACAGACGATCACCGACCATGCAGGGCGCTTCCGGCTCACGCCGCTGGCGCCCACGCGGACCTGGATCGAGGCGCGAGCGGCTGGATTCGAGACGCGGCTGGAGTGGCTGCAGGTGGATGGAGCGCGCGAGCACGGCGGCCTGCGCCTCCATCTGCGCGAGACGCAGCGCCTTCGTGGCCGGGTCACCCGCCTGGGCACCCCGGTGGCGGGGGCGCAGGTATGGGCGGAGCGGGCGGACCTCACCAGTCAGGCCGAGGTCGCAGGTCCGGTCACCTCCAGCGATGAAGGGACCTTCGAGCTCGAGGTGCCGTCAGGTCACTTCGTCCTCTTCGCGTCCGCTCGCGTCGCCGACGCCGCGCACACCCCGGGCGCCCATGTGCAAGGCCCCCGAGTCGTCGTGGTGGAGGGCGTGGCCCTCCCGGAGATCCAGCTCGAGCTGGGCGAGGCGCTCGAGGCACATGGCGCGGTGACCCGCCAGGGCCTGCCGGTCTCGATGGCATCACTGCTCCTGCTCGACGCGCGAACCCAACGCGCGGTCGCCCACGCCGTCTCGGGAGCCGGCGGAGCGTTCAGCTTCACCTCCGTGCCGATCGGGAGGTTCCTCGTGCAGGTCTCGACCGAAGCGGGTGCCTCGCAGCATGGGCCGTTCGATCTCACCGGGACCGGCGACGCGCCGTGGCTCATCGAGCTGGCGGACGGAGGCGCATCGATTCGGGGCCGCGTGGTTCCCGCCAGGCCGGGGCTGGTCGTCCGCGCCCGCGCCAGCGACTGGGCCGGCTCCTTCGCCGCCGAGACGTCGACCGATGGCGAAGGAGCCTTCGCGCTCGACGGCCTCACCGACGGCGCCCGGTTCGTGGTGGAGGTCGTCGACTCGGACGGCGCTTCTTCCGCACGTGCACAGGTCACCGCACCGGCAGAGATCGTTCTTCGGCTCGAGCCGGGCGCGATCATCGGCCATGCGGCGGACGGGGAAGGCCGGGCCGTGACGGACTTCGTCGTCCGGGTGGCGCCCGAGAGCGGTGGCGCACCCATCGTGCAGCCGGTCCTGCACCCCCGCGGCGAGTTCCGCATCCCGGTGCCACCGGGCCGCTACCGCGTGGAGGCCTCGGCGTCCGGCGGCGGCGAGACCGAATCGCCTGCGCACGTGGAGGTGCAGGCGGGCCGGGACTCTGCACAAACCCGGTTGGTGCTCGCGCTCTCGGAGGCGCTGGAGGGGATCGTCGTCGACTCGAGGACCGGCGATCCCATCGCTTCCGCCGAGATCACCGTTCATCGCCGCCGCGACTCGCAGACCTTCCAGTTCGAGCGAGCGCGGGTGGTCGCCACGGACGCGCAGGGGCGCTTTTCCCTCGGCACCGCGGGTCGACAGACGCGGCTGCGTTTCCGCGCACAGGGTTTCAGGGACGCGTGGCTGCTCGCACGGGACCTCGCGCAGAGGCCCGAGGGGCGCGTGGCGCTCACGCCGCTCCCCGAGAACGCGCGGCGGCAACCGGACGGACCGCAGCAGTATGAAGGCGTCGGGATGTCCCTGCGCTTCGATCAGGCCTTGGGCGGGATCTACGTCGACACCGTCTTCGATGGAGGACCCGCGCAGGCGGCCGGCCTGCTCCGCAACGATCAGCTCCTCGCGGTGGAGGGCCAGCCGGTGGAGGGCCGTACAGTGCAGCAGGTCGTTCCCCTCATCCTCGGTCCTTCTGGAACCGTGGTGCGGCTCACCCTGCGGCGGGCGGGGGAGACCTTCGTGATCGGCGTGCGCCGAAGGACGATCGATCTGTGACTTCCTCTCACGCCCGAGGCATCGAATGACGATCAGCCCCACCTTTCTTCGTCTCCCCAAGCTGCACGGGCTGGAGAACGACTTCCTCATCCACGATCTTCGCCACGGTGGGCGGCCGCTCTCCATGGAGGAGACGATCCGCATCCTCCACCGGCGCCGGGGCGTGGGCGCGGACGGGATCCTCGCGCTGCATCCACCCGGGGAGAACGCTCGCGGCGCCGTCGTGCGGATGGTGGTGCACAACGCGGACGGCAGCATCGCGGAGATGTGCGGCAACGGGATCCGATGCGCGGCGAAGTACCTCGGGGATCGGGAGGAGCGCGCGGCCGCCACGCAGCTCGAGATCGAGACGGGCGCGGGCGTTCTGGGCTGTCTGCTCACCCGCGGGGCCGATGGCCTTGTGTCCGAAGTGGAGGTGGAGATGGGACCGGCGCGGCTGTCTGCGCCCAACCTTCCGCCTGCACCGTTCGTCGACTCACCGCTCCCCGGGCACCCCGCCTTGCGTGGCACGGCGATCAGCATGGGCAACCCGCACCTCGTCCTCAGCGTGTCGAGTGTCGATGACGTGGAGCGGCTGGGGCCCGCCCTCGAGCACCACCCGCTGTTCCCCTCGAGCACCAACGTCGAGTTCGTCGAACCGCTCCGGGATGAGCGCGGGCTCCGGGTGAACGTGTGGGAGCGAGGCAGCGGCTTCACACGCGCGTGCGGAACAGGCGCCTGCGCGGCGGCCTCGGCCTGGGTGCACCGTGGGCTTCTCCCAGCGGAGACGTGGCTCCCCATCGACCTGCCCGGTGGCCGCCTGCACGTCCACGTGGCGGGCGACCTGTCGCAGATCAAGATGCGAGGCCCCGCCGAGTACGCGTTCGACGCGATTGTGCCGCTGTCCGACGGCGGATAACGCGGTAGCCTTCCCGACGCGTTGGCCCTGCCCATCCTCCTCGTCGACGACGACCGCACCTTCCGCGAGTTCGTCACCGAAACCCTGAGCAGGAAGGGGCATCGTGTCGTCGCGGTGGAGAATGCCACCGAGGCGCTGGAGGTCGTCTCGCAGACTCCGTTCGGGCTCGTCATCACCGACCTGCTGATGCCGGGGGTCGATGGACTCCAGCTCGTCGGCCGCTTGCGCGAGCAGCAGCCGGAGCAGGAGATCATCCTCGTCTCCGGACAGCGCGACGTGAACGCGCCCCTCACCGCGCTGCAGGCAGGCGTCGCGGACTACCTCATCAAGCCGATCGACGCGCACGACCTCACGCTCACCGTCGAGCGGTGCCTGGAGCGCGCGGAGCTGCGGCGCGAGCGGGCGCGCCTGCTCGGTGAGAACCTCGAGCTCTCGTGGCATCAGACGATCCACCAGCGGGGTCTGGAGCTGCTCGCGAACCCCGACCTCGAGTGGCTCCAGGAGCGTGCGCTCGCCGAGTTCACCTCCCTGAGCGACGCGCAGAGCGCCGCCCTCTGGTGCTTCGACGAACGGGGCAATGCACTGCTCCGCGCCTACCGGGGGCTGGTGGACCGGAGACGACTGCCGGAGAGGCTCGAGGACGCGGAGCCGGACGCGGCCGAACCGTGGACGGTGGGCGAAGGCCGGGGCCGGCTGCTGGTGGTGCCCCTGGTCACGGCGGGCGAGCGGGTGGCGGTGGCGCACCTGTGGGACCCGCTGGGCGGCGACTTCACCGCCGAGCATCTGCGCAGCGTGAAGAGGATGGCGGACTTCGTGGCGATCGGGCTGCGAACGGGGACGAGGATCCTCGGGCTGCAGCGGCTCGGGCTGCGCGACCGGGACACCGCCGCCTACAACCTCTCGTACTTCAGCGACTACGCCTCCAAGGAGATCTACAAGGCGCGGCGATACGGGCGGGCGTTCTCGCTGCTGACCTTCTCCATCGACAACCTCGCGCAGATCCGGCTCCGGCTGGGCGCGGCGGAGGCGCGCCGTGCGACCCGCGGCATCATCCGGGCGCTCTCGCGGATCGTCCGGGACTCGGACGTGATCGCCAAGGCCTCGGACGGCGAGCTCTACCTGCTCCTTCCGGAGACGGACTACTTCGGTGCGCTGATGTTCGCGCGTCGTGCCGCCGCCGCGGTGCGGGAGCAGCCGGACGTTCGTGCGGTGGAGGAGCGCCTTCCCCTGGCCTTCGTGGGCGGGGCGGCCACCTTCCCGAAGGACGGCGAGGACTTCGACGAGCTGGTGCACCGGTGCCGCCGGCGGATGGACGAGCGCCGCGTGTCACTGCAGCGGCGACTCGTGCTCGACGACCTCTCGTTCTGGGACGAGGTGGAGCTGCTGCTGGGGACGCCCGAATCGCCCAGGTTGCCCGCGGACGAGCGCGCCGAGCCCTCCCGGCGGGGGAAGGTCTCGCCCGCGCTGTTCGACGAGGTGCAGGACGAGATCGCACGCGAGCTGCTGCGCGATCCCACCTCTCGTGGACTGCTCTACGTCGGCGGACCCGAGGTGCGCGCGGACCTGCGGATCGCCCATGCGCTGGAGGACGCGCCGCCGGACTTCGCCGCGCGCGTGTACGTCCTCGGCCGCCGCCGTGATCTGGTGACGCACCGGGCGATCACCCCCGTCTTCCTCGAGGGGGACGAGCGGATGGCGCGGCACGACGTCATCCTCTGGCTCTCGGAGAGTTCCGCCTACGCGCTGATGCAGCGGCGCGGGCGTGGCGCCACCTGGGGCTTCCACACCTCGGATCCCGCCGTGGTGGACGGGCTCATCGCCCGGCTGCAGGCCGAGTACGACCTCCAGCCCTGGTGAGCCGACGATGGCGCCCCCTCGCAACATCCTCATCGCGGATCCGGATCTCGACTCGGTGCGCCAGCTCTCGCGCGCGCTGCGCAAGCGGGGGCATCAGGTGCACTACGCGCCGGACGGCTCGCGCGCGCTGGAGGTGGCGGTGCTTCGCCACCCGGACCTCACGCTCTTCGACGAGGCCTGCACGCTCATCGACGCGAAGACGTTCGTGCAGATCCTCCGGACGAACCCGCGCACCGCCGACATCCCCGTCGTCCTCACCACCGCGCAGACCGAGCACGGCGACACCGACAAGCTGCGCGCCTTCCGCGACGGGTACCTGCGCAAGCCGTTCAACCTCGACGAGGTGCTCGCGCGCATCGAGCACATCTTCCGGCGCAACGAGGCGGCAAAGAACCTGCGCGCCGAGTCCGAGATCGCAGGGAGCCTCGCGCAGCTCGCGCTCCCGGACCTCCTGCAGGTCCTGGCCATGAACAAGCGCAGCGGCCGGCTGGTGCTTCAACGCGGCGCCGAGCGCGGGGAGATCCACGTCGGAGACGGGCGGCCGATGAACGCGCGGGCGGGGACGACGGAAGGGGAGAAGGCGCTCTTCCGGCTCCTGATGTGGACCGAGGGCACGTTCTCCTTCACGCCCGGCCCGCCGCCCGCGCGCCAGCGCATCCACCGCGTGATGGACGACGCGCTCCTCGAGGGCATGCGGCAGTCCGACGAGCGGGTGCGCTACACGTCGCTGCTGCCTCCGCTCACCGCCCAGGTCCAACTCGCCCCGGATGCGGACCTGCCCGGAGACCAGCACCCGGTGACCGCACAGGTGATCGAGCTGTTGCGCCAGCCGCGCACGATCACCGAGCTGCTCGATCTGGCGCCGGCGACGGATCTCGAGGTGCTCACCGTCCTCACCACGCTGATGCAGAAGGGCGTGGTCCGGCAGGCAGAGGGAGGAACGGATGAACTCCCCGGGCCCCTGCTCGGCCCGGCCGAGGTGCACGCGCTCCGAACGCGCCTGCTGCGCGGGAGGACCGGCACCGCCGCGACCGCGCGCGTGGCGGTGGGGAAGATCTTCGTCTGCGGTGACGGCCCCCAGGCGGCGCGCCGCATCCTCACCGGCCTTCCGCGGCTGCGGCTCGAGCGCCCGGAGCCCGAGGCCCTGCGCAGCGGCTTCGGCGTGCTGGCGCGTTACGAGCTGGGCGAGGCGCTGCACCTCGACTTCTGCGTGCTTCCGCCGGTCGAGGCGGCGCGTCCGTTGTGGCGCCCGTTCTCCGCGGGGGCCGTGGGCGCCTTGCTTCTGGGCTCATCCGAAGCGGCGGCAGGCCTGGCCCGCTGGCTGGCGGTGGAGCAGCAGGTGCCGGTGGTGGTGGTGGGCGCGCCTGTGCCCCGCCTCCTTCAGGAGGTGCCGCTCGCCACCGCTTCGAGCGGCGACGACCTGATCGAAGCGCTGCGCACGCTGCTGGTGCTGGCGCTGCACCCGGCACCGAACCCGACCGCGTCGATGCCTGCTGCGCCCGGTGCCGAAGACGCCTGACCCGATCCCGGCGGCCTACGAAGCGGATGCGGTGGCGGGCGACCCGGCTGCGACAACCTCCAGGATCGACCGCACCCGGGGCAGCTCCAGCAGGAGCTCGAACTCGGCCGGGTGAAGCCGCGAGGTCCGCCGTCCACCGAGGCGCTCGAGCCGAAGCTCGATCCGGTGTTCGCCCTCCTCGACCTCATGCCGGACGAAGCGGGCCGGTTGCCCCTCCTCCGCGCAGGCGAGGATGTCCGCCTGCAAGCTCCTCAGCCGGCGGATCGTGCGCAGCGCGAGCTTGCCCTCTGGCGTGGCGAAGGTGTGGAAGTGGCGGTTCCGGCTCAGCGGGCGGCGCTCATCGAGCATGCGCTGCACCAGCCGGCGCACGAAGGGGTCCATCGACGGGCACATTAACATCCGATACCCTCCGCGGCCGATGCGATCGCTCCCACGCGCGTGGGTTCTCTGCGCCGCGCTCGCCGGGCTGGTGGGCTGCAAGGACTCCGAGACCCGCGCCAGACAGGCCCAGGAACTCACCACCTCGCGCAGGCTGGAGGAGGGGCGGGCGCACATCGCAGCCGGGCGGACGCGGGAGGCGATCGCGGCGCTGAGCCAGGCCGCCACGGCGGACCCGCGAGATCCCATGCCGCACGTCCTGATCGCGGAGGCGCACCGGCAGGCGGGCAACGACGGGGCGGCGATCCTCGCCATCAAGCAAGCCGCCGAGCTGGCAGAGGGGGCCGCGCCCCAGCTCAAGAAGGAGCTGGCGGATCTCTACCGGCGCGCAGGTCACCGCAAGGAGGCCATCCGGGTGCTGAGCGCGTTGCGGGACGGCGGGCACCTCGCCGACGCAGACGTGCTCGTGCTCTCGCGGCTGCAGGCACAGGAAGGGGACATCGACGGATCGTTCCGCACGCTCGAGATCGTCCAGCGCCGCAGCCCGGACGACCCGCACGCGAAGGTGCTCGAGGCGGAGGTGCTGCTGCTCAAGGGCGAGGAGTCGCTCGCGGCTGCCTTGATGGACCGCCTGGTGGCCCAGGACGGGTTGCCCGAGGCGTGGCTCCTGCGTGCGCGCTACTTCCTGAACAACGGCTTCCCGGACGCGGCCGAGGAGGACCTCGCGCGCATCACCGGTCCTGACGCGGAGCGCCCGGAGGTCATCCGGCTGCGCGCGCGGGTGCTCAACGAGCTCTCCCGCCACCACGAGGCGGAGAACGCGCTGCGACAGCTCCTGGAGAAGAGCCCTCGGGACGAAGAGCTCCTCGCGCAGCTCGCGGAGAGCATCCTCTACCAGGACCGCCCGCACGAGGCGTCGCAGATCATCGACGAGACGCTGCACCGCAAGCCCCGCAGCCCGCGCGCCCTGTATGTCCGCGGCCGCGCGCTCGAGGCACAGAACGATCCGGCCGGCGCGGAGGAGAGCTACGCCTACGCCCTGAAGCTCGACGATCGCTTCGCGCCCGCCCTCTCGCGCACCTGGCGCCTGCAGCTACAGCGGGGCCAGAAGGTGGAGGCGATGAACACGCTGGAGCGCCTCTTCTTCCAGAGCGAGGCGGCGCTCGAAGAGAAGGTCGCGCTGGCGGAGCTGTACGCAGAGCTGCGG
>CAZCWA010000210.1:0-8712 GCA_964502265.1 uncultured Myxococcaceae bacterium
GGCAGCCCCACGATGGAGAGCTCCTTGATGTGCTCGTGGACGCCGTACAGCTCCTCGAGCTCGTCCGGGTACACGTTCTTCCCGTTGGCATCGATGATGACGTCCTTCATCCGCCCGAGCAGATAGAGGTTCCCGTCCACGTCGAGCCGCCCGAGGTCGCCGGTGTGCAGCCAGCCCTCCTTGAGCACCGCGTCCGTCGCCTCGCGGTCGCCGAAGTAGCCGGCCATCACGTTGGGCCCCCGCGCGATCACCTCACCCACGCCAGCGTTGTCCGGGTCGGCGATGCGCAGCTCGATGCCCGGCAACGCGCGGCCGACGCTCCCCGGCTTCCGCTTGTTGGAGGCCTCGGCCACGGTGAGCACCGGCGAGGACTCGGTGAGGCCGTAGCCCTCCGCGAGGTTGAAGCCGAGCTGGTGGAACGCCTTGTGGACGTCGTCCGGAAGCGCCGAGCCGCCGCTGACGAGGAACTTCATCTTCCCGCCGAACTTCCGGTGCACCGGCCAGAAGAGCAGCTTGCCGAAGTTGACGTCCGCCCGGTTCCGCAGCTCGCCGTGCGCGGACATCAGCGTCTTCATCGCCTGCTCGACGACGGACGGCCGCGCGGCCATCTCCTGGGTGATCTTCCGGTGCAGGAGCTGCCAGAGCGCCGGCACGCCGATCATCGCGGTGACCCGGCCGGTCTCGAACACGTCGCCCAACCGGTCGGAGGTGAGCTCGTCGATGTACGAGATCTCCGCGCCGCGGCTGAACGGGGTGAGGAAGCCCGCCGCGAACTCGAAGGTGTGGTGCATCGGGAGCACGCTGAGCAGGCCGTCGCCCACGCCCACGTCGAACACACCCGCGAGCTTGGCGATCAGCGAGGCGAAGTTGCGGTGCGTGAGCATCACGCCCTTCGGCTCGCCGGTGGTCCCCGAGGTGAAGATGAGCGAGGCCACGTCGTCCGGCGCCGCCACCCGGCGCACCTCGCCGATGCGGTCCGGCTTCGAGGGATCGCCCGCCATCGCCTCCGCCAGCGAGTGGACCTTGCAGGAGAGGCCCGCGTCCCCGAGCGCCTTCTGCAGCTCGGGGAAGTCCTCGGCCACGCGGTCGGAGACGAGACACACCTTCGCCTCCGAGCGCCGCGCGATGTTCACGATCTCGGCGAGCTGCAGGTCCGGATCCACCGGCACCACCGTGGCGCCCGCGCGCAGGATGCCGAAGTAGCCGATGCCCCACTCGGGCCGGTTCTCGCTCACCAGCAGCACCCGGTCCCCCTTGCCCACGCCGGTCTCGGGCATGAGCAGGAAGGAGCCCACGCGCGCGGCGTAGCGGTGGACCTCGCCGTAGGTGAAGCGCTCCTCCCGCTCGCCGTCCATCATCCGGAAGGCCACCCGGTGACGCCACTCGTGCACCGAGGCCTCGAGCAGCTCCAGCAGGTCGCGGTGCGCGGGGATGACCTTGCGCCGCTTCGTCTCCTCCTCGAGGCCGGGGAACACGTACTTCTCGAGCCCGGGGAGGTGGACCTCGAGGAACCACGTGCGCCAGTCGAGCTGCTCGGGGTTCCAGGGGATCTTCGCCCGGTCCTGCGCGCTCATGTTCTCGTAGAGCGAGCGCGTGTTGTCGCACCGGAAGATGTACGAGTTCTCCCAGAGGAAGGGCATGAACAGCTCGATCAGCATCGACAGGGAGCGGCCCTGGGCCTCCACGTCGTCGAGCTTCTCCTTCGCCCGGTCGAGCAGCGCGTTCACCGCCGGCGCGCCCCACGCCGGACGCTTCTCGTCGATCGCCTTGCGAAGGTACTGCGCGCTCTTGACGAAGAACGGCGCGCTGCGCGTCTCGAACTGACGGCGCGTCACCTGCTGCGGCTCGAGCCGCGCCATCAGCTCGTTCCAGACCTTGTTGCCGGTCTCCTTGTTCCGGTAGTAGCGCCGGCGGTAGAGGCCGGTCAGCTCCACCGAGCGGTTGGCGACGAACGGCTTCGAGTCGCTGGTGCCCATGTGGTAGACGCGGCGCTCCTTCGCCACGAGCTGCCGCGCGGTGATCGCGATCGTCGCCGCGGCCACCAGGTCCACCGGGATGAGGTCCAGGGTGTTCTCGCCGGCGGGGAACTGCCGGTGCCCCTTCATGCCCGCGAAGCACAGCGGCGCCGAGGTGGTGAAGCCCTCGTTCCAGCCGGGGAAGGGGAACTTCATCGCCGTCTCGACGATCGACGGGCGCACGATCGCGTAGCGCAGGCCCGGCGTGGTCGCCATCACCTGCTCGCCGAGCGACTTGGTGTACGTGTACGTGTTGGGCCAGCCCCAGTGCGCGGCGCGGTCCATGCCGGCCTGCACGAGCTGCATGGTCAGCCACAGCTTGCGCTCACGGCCCACCGCGAGGCGCACCGTCTTCTCGTCGTTGATGTCGCGGCCTTCACCTTCCAGCCGCTCCAGCGCGCGCTGCCGGAAGTTGGAGGTCAGCGCCTTGTCGTCCGCCTGCTGCCGCAACCGCGCGACCAGCTTCTCCGCGTCCTCGAGCTCGCCCTGCAAGGAGAACTCGCGGCCGTCCAGCTCGTCGCGGCGGGGGAAGTAGCCGGCGATCTCCTCGTCCTCGAACACCAGGCCCGAGCGGTGACCTGCGACGTACGCGGTGCTCATGTGCACCAGCGGGATGTCGAGGTCGAGGCAGAGGTCCACCGCGTTCTTCACCCCGTAGGTGTTGACGTTGAGCGACACCTCCAGGGACGGGTTGAAGGACACGAGGCCCGCGCAGTTGACGACCACGTCCAGCTTGCCGCGAAGGGACTCCACGTCCTCCGTGGAGAGGCCCAGGGCCGGGTCGGTGATGTCACCTTCGAAGACGGTGCACTTCTCGCGGAGGAACGCGAGCGCGCCCTCCTCGCCGAGCTCGTCGCGCAAGGGCTGGAAGGGCTCGCTGGTGGCGACCTTGTCGAAGAAGCGGCGCTCGGCGGAGGCAGCCGAACCCTTGCGGACGAGCACGTACATCCGGTCCAGCTCCCGCCCGTAGCGGTGCAGGAGCATGGAGAGGGTGACCTTGCCCACGAAGCCGGTCACGCCGACGAAGAGGACACGCCGGCCGGTGAAGGCCTGGGTGACGTTGAATTCTGAATGGGACATCGGCGGCGCTTCTACCAGCGCCCCTTCGGAGAATCGACAACGGCTGGCGCTCGCCCGCTCGTCCTGCTACGAACCCCGCCGCTGCCGACTTTCATCGGCGCGAGACTTTCCCTTGGAGGGGTTCACATGAAGAAGGCGTTCCTTGCAGCTCTTGCCGCGTCCAGCCTCGTCGCCTGCACCAGCGTCGAGACCGCCGTCGTCTCCGGCAACGAGGTCGTCGCCAACGGTGGCCAGGCCGTCGCCGTGATCCAGGGCACCTCGCTCGGCCTCACCGCGATCTTCCACATCGTGGAGATCGTGAAGAGCGACCTCGACACCGCGGTGAACAAGCTGCTGGTGGCGGAGGCCAAGGCCATGGGCGCGAACCGCGTGGACCTGAAGTTCGCGTTCACCCAGCCGCGGCACGGCATCTTCGCCCTCGGCGGCGGCATCATCTCCTTCGTGCCGGCCTACGCGAACGGCGTGGCGGTCAAGTAGTCCGCCCGCGCGCGTCTTCGTGCGTGCGTGAAGGTGAAGCGGCGGTGGGCCCTCGAGGCTCGCCGCCGTTTCCATTTTCTGGCGACCCGCTCAGGCCTCGCGTTCGCGCGGGCCCCAGCCCATCGGCCGCTGCCCCGGCTTGTCCGTCCGCTTCCCGTTCCGCTTGTCCAGCTCGTGCAACTCCATCGTCCGCTGCACGTCCTGCTGCCGGAGCACGCCGACCACGAAGCCGTTCTCCACCACCGGAAGCTCCGTCCCGCTCGCGCCGTAGAGCTTCTTCACCGCAGACCACGCCTCCTCGTCCACCGTCAGCGGCGCCACCTTCAGCGCCAGCTCGCGCGCCCGTTTGTGGATCCGCTGCGCCTCGGGAACGCGCCGCACCGCGTCGAGCGTGACGATGCCCTCCACGCCGCCCATGCCGTCCCCCACCGGGAGGGTGGTGCGCCGATCGAACTGCATGCGCCGGATGATGTCCTCCGCCGTCGCGTGGGGAGAGAGCGGGGAGATCGGATCGCTCATCAGGTCGCGCACGGTGAGCCCTTCGAGCGCGCTCTCCACCACCACCGAGCGGCGCTCGCCCTCCGCGCCCATGAAGACGAACAGCGCCACGATGACGAGGAGGAAGTTCCCGCTGAAGAGCCCGAGCAGGCCGAAGAGCACCGCGAAGCCCTTGCCCAGGGACCCGGCCACCTGTGTCGCGCGGAGCTTGCCCAGCCGGCCCTGCAGCGCGGACCGGACGATGCGCCCGCCGTCCATGGGGAACGCCGGCAACAGGTTGAAGACGCCGAGGAAGAGGTTGAGCTGGCCCAGGTAGAAGATGCCGAAGCGCAGCGAGAACGCGTTCTCGTCGAGGCCGCCGAGCATCGCCCACAGGCCCAGGCACGCAGCGCCGATGCCGAGGCTGGTGAGGGGCCCTGCCGCCGCCATGATCGCCTCGTCGCGCGGACGGGCGGGCGGCTTCTCCAGACGGGACACGCCCCCGATCATCATCAGGATGATGTCCTTCACCTCGCCGCCCTTGTGGATGGCGTAGAGCGCGTGGGCGAGCTCGTGCAGCAGCACCGAGGCGAAGAGCGCGATGGCCAGCAGCAGCCCCCACATCCACGCCGAGCCGGTCACGCCGGAAGGGGGGATGCCTGCCGCCTGCGCCGCCATCCCCACCACGTTCCCGAACACGAAGGCGAGGAAGGGCAGGATGAGCAGGAAGGTGAAGTGCACGCGGATGGGGATGCCGCGGACGCTGCCGATCTTGAATGCCGTCATGGGAGCCCTCTCGTACGCCTGCCGCGAAGGTGCGCACGGCTGGCCCTCGTCGCACTCCCCGCCGGGCGTCCGATCGGCCGCCTGCCGCGCGCGATGCCGGTTGAAGGACGGACCCTGAAGCGTTACTCGCCGCGGAGGCGTGCCGCAGGCAGGGCGCCCCATCCGAAGGGTGATGACATGAGCGTGGACGCGACCATCTGGATCGGCGTTGCGGTGCTGACGTTTCTCGTCGTCGCCGTCCAGGGCCCGGGCATGTGGAGCAACCGGGCGGACTACCCGCTCCTGCAGGGGCCGTGGCGCCTGGTGAAGAAGATCATCACCGAGCTGAAGAAGGACCCGCCGCGGCCGACTGGTACTCGGGATCAGTGACCCCCGCACGCTGACGCAGCGCAGCGCATGCCTAGAGTCGCGGCATGGCCACGTCCCTCTCGCGCTCCGAGCAGGCGGTCCTGATCACCATCCCCATCAGCCACTTCTGCGAGAAGGCGCGCTGGGCGCTCAACCGCGCAGGCCTCCCTTTTCGTGAAGAGGGCCACGTCCAGATCTTCCACTACCTGCGCGTGCTGCCCTCGGCGGGCTCGGTCACCGTTCCGGTGCTGCGGGCCGAACGCGAGCTGGTGCGCGACTCCACGGACATCGTGAAGTGGGCGGACGGATCCCTCCCCGAGCGCCTCCGTCTCTTTCCGGCCGGCAAGCTGGGCGCCGAGGTCGCTGCCTGGGAAGAGCTGTTCGACGTGGAGCTCGGGCCGCTCACGCGCCGCATCGCCTACCAGTGGATCCTCCCCAGACGGGACCTGATCGATCGGTACAACACCCACGGTGTGCCGAGGTGGGAGGCGGCCACGGGACGGGTCGCGCTGCCGGTGGCGAGCCTCTTCCTTCGCACCCGCATGGGCGCGTGGCGGAGCCGGATGGAGCGGGACATCGCGTCCCTGGACACGCTCTTCGGGCGCATCTCGTCGCAGCTCTCGGACGGGCGGCGCTACCTCGCCGGGGAGAGATTCACCGCGGCGGACCTGACGCTCGCGGCGCTCTCGGCGGTGGTGCTCTTTCCGCGCGGCTACGGCGTCCCGCTGCCGGACATCGATGAGCTGCCGGAAGAGGCCCGGCCGCACGTGCGCAGGTGGCGCGAGACCGCCGCCGGCAGGCACGTGCACCGGATGTACGCGGACGAGCGCCGGGTGGTCGTCGCGCCTCCTGCCGTGCGGAGGGCCAGCGCCGGTTGAGGCTGACGTGGCATGTTCCCAGACCGCATGCCCGTCACCGTCACCTTCACCCAGAACCTCCAGCGCCACCTCGCCCTGCCGCCCCTCGAAGTCGAAGGGCGCACCGTCCGCGAGGTGCTCGTCCGCGTCTTCGAGCAGCACCCCGCGGCGCGCTCGTTCGTGCTCGACGACCAGGGCGCGCTTCGACACCACATGGTCCTCTTCGTCGACGGCGAGCAGGTCGAGGACCGCGAGGGGCTGACGGATGCCGTGCGCGACGGCGCCTCGCTCTACGTGATGCAGGCCCTCTCGGGAGGCTGACGATGAAGAAGACGCTGTGGGTGGGGACGCGGAAGGGACTCTTCCGCCTGGAGCACACCGGTGCAGGCGAAGGCGGCTGGGAGGTCCGGGACGTCTCGTTCCTCGGTGACCCGGTGACGAGCGTGCTGCACGATCCGCGCTCGGGCCATCTCTACGCCGGACTCAAGCACGGGCACTTCGGACCGAAGCTGCAACGCTCGATCGATGGCGGAAGAACGTGGGCCGCGGTGGGCACGCCGGAGTGGCCGCAGAAGCCGGAAGGGCTCGACGATCGCGATGGCTCCGGCCGCCCGTGGCCGTGGAGCCTCGACACGATCTGGGTGCTGGAGCCGGGTGGGCGCGACAGGCCGGGCGAGCTGTGGTGCGGGACCATCCCCGGCGGCCTCTTCCGCTCGACAGACCATGGCGAGAGCTGGTCGCTGGTGCGCGGCCTCTGGGACGATCCGGGGCGCAACCGCTGGTTCGGCGGTGGTTCGGATCTGCCGGGCATCCACTCGATCTGCGTCCACCCCGGCGACCCCGCCGACGTGCTGGTGGGCGTCTCGTGCGGCGGTGTCTGGCGGACGTCGGACCGAGGCGCCACCTGGGCCTGCACCTCGAAGGGGATGGTTGCGGCGTACATGCCGCCGGACCGCAGCGAGGACCCGTTCATCCAGGATCCGCACCGAGTGGTCCGCGCGCCCTCGAGCCCGAACCGGATGTTCGCGCAGCACCACAACGGGATCTTTGCCAGCGAGGACGGCGGGCGCTCCTGGTTCGAGCTGAAGGACGTGCCGCCTTCGACCTTCGGCTTCGCGGTGGCCGTGCACCCGCGCGATCCGGCGACCGCGTGGTTCGTGCCCGCGGTGAAGGACGAGCTGCGCGTGCCGGTGGACGGGAAGGTGGTCGTCACCCGCACCCGGGATGGCGGCAACTCGTTCGACGTCCTGCGCGAAGGACTGCCGCAGCGGCACGCGTACGACCTCGTGTATCGCCATGCGCTGGACGTCACCGAAGGGGAGGGCGGACGCGCGGCGCTCGCGTTCGGCAGCACCACCGGCAACCTGTGGTTCTCCGAGGATGAAGGCGACCGCTGGGCGCACGTCTCCGCGCACCTGCCGCCGATCTACTGCGTGCGGTTCGAATGAGAGACGCGCCGGGAGCTACCGGCCCGGCGGACGCTGCACGTAGCTGATCACCGGCCCGGACGGCGCCCCGCGCTTCGGCGCACGGTTGGCCGGGGCGTCTCCGCGGCGCTGCTGAGCAGGCTGCTGCTTGGACTGTGCACCGTCACGCCGCTGCTGCGGACGCTGGGCGCCCTGCGGCGCGTCGTGCTGCGGGTGCGCGCCGGGACGCTGATCCGGCCCGCCCCGGTGCGCGGTCTTCCCACCCCGATCACCCTGCCGCACCTGCTGCTCGCGCGGAGGCTTCGGGACTCCGCCCGGAGCCTGGGCTCCCTGGCGCTTCTGTCCAGCCGGAGGAGGCCCAGAACGGGCGCCCGAGGTTGGCTGCGCCGGACCCGTCCCTTGCTGCGGTCGTGAACCCGCGTTCGCCGGGCGCGCCTGCTTCGGTCCCTGCCCATTCCGACCCTGCGACGGCGGGCCGCGGCGGGGACCTCTGCCGTGACCGGGCGGGCCGCTCTTGTCGGCACGTGCGCCGGCACCGGGCGGCTTGGACCGGGAGCCGCCGCCCTGCTTCAGCACCAGCGCCTCGAGCGCGCGCAGCTCCGCTTCGGCCGGATCGAGCGACTGCTCGGGAAGTGGTGCCTGCGGGTCGCGACCGGCCGCTGCGTGTGCCGGGAGACGCTGGCGGTCGTCGCGGCGCGGTCCGTCACGGTGCACCGGGTCGCGATGCGGAGTGTCGCGGCGAACCGGCTGATCGGCCCGGCCCGGGTGTTCCTTGCGACCCCTGGGCGGCTGCCCGTGCGACGCCTGCTGGGACGGCACGTAGTCCGCGGTCAGCTCTCGCCGCAGGTACGCGTTCCAGATCTCCCGTGCATCCGCATGCATCGCACCCAGGCTGGGATCGAACGTCTCGAAGAAGGTCCGCACGTTCTCGAGGTCCCGCTTGAAGTACCGCTCGGCGTTGTTGTTCCGTGCCGCGGCGATGGTCTGCGGGAAGTCGATGATCACCGGCCCGTTCCAGGCCATGAGGATGTTGTACGCGGACAGGTCGCCGTGGATGAGGTCGGCGCTGAGCATCGCGACGGTCTGCGCGCGCAGGTCCAGGTACATCGCCCGCGCGTCCTCCGGCGTCTGCGGCGGGGCCTCGATGAGCCGCGGAGCGGGATGACCCGACGGGTCGATCACCAGCTCCATCAGCAGCACGCCCTCGTAGAACATCACCGGCGTGGGGACCCGGACGCCGAGCGC